>NZ_JAOBZT010000002.1:0-119060 GCF_029839005.1 Stenotrophomonas sp. GD03958
TATCGACGATCCCCTTTGGGGCCGTACGATCCTTTATCGACGTTCGTGTGCGGGATGGGGATCGCTCGACTCGTCTGTCGGCTGGTATCCGCAGATGCATGCTTGACGGTCCCTCCACCCTGGCCCCTACATACCGCGTAGGAGCCGGGAGGAACATACAAGCCATGCTCGACTGCTGTTCGCAAGAAAGTCGAGCATGGCTCGACTCTACAATCAGCGCCGCCCTTCCATCGCCATGCGCACCGCCAACCCGGCCAGCACCGTGCCCATCAGCCAGCGCTGCACCCTCTGCCAGGTGGGGCGCGCGGCCAGGAAGCCGGCGATGCTGCCGGCGGTCAGCGCGATCAGGCCGTTCACGCTGACGCTGACCAGGATCTGGGTCGAGCCCAGCACGATCGACTGCATCAGCACGCTGCCTTCGCTGTCCGGATGCAGGAACTGCGGCAGAAGCGACAGGTACATCACCGCGATTTTCGGGTTCAGCAGGTTGGTCAGGAAGCCCATCGTGAACAGCTTGCGCGGGCTGTCCTGCGGCAGGTCGCGCGCCGCGAACGGCGAACGGCCACCCGGCTTGAGCGCCTGCCAGGCCAGGTACAGCAGGTACAGCGCGCCGCCGATGCGCAGCGCGTCATAGGCGAACGGCACGGTCATCAGCAGGGCGGTGATGCCCAATGCCGCGCACAGCATGTAGAACACGAAGCCCAGCGCCACCCCGCCCAGCGAGATCAGGCCCGCCATCGGCCCTTGGCAGATCGAGCGCGAGATGACGTAGATCATGTTCGGCCCGGGCGTGAGCACCATGGCCAGCGAAACCAGCGCAAAGGCCAGCAGGTCGGAAGTGGCGGGCATGGGCAGTCCTGGCAGCGGGCGTGGCGCAGTGTAACGCCTGCTGCAGGCGCGGCCTGCGCAGGCACCGCTGCCGGGTGACCGTTGCACGCGCATTCCGATGGCCATCACGCCGGTCGCTTAGAATCCGCAGCACCCCACACCGAAGCACCCCCATGACCCCGATCCCCGAGACCGTGCCGCCCATCGAAGTGCGCATGGCCGAAATCGTCTTTCCCAACCACACCAACCACCTTGGCACCCTGTTCGGCGGCCAGGCATTGGCGTGGATGGACAAGGCCGCCTTCCTGGCTGCTGCCCGCTACTCGCGCCGCACCGTGGTGACCGCGCGCAGCGACCAGGTCGACTTCAAACTGCCGATCCGCATCGGCCAGATGGTGGAAACCATCGGCCGCATTGTCGAAGTCGGCCGCAGCTCGATGAAGGTGGAGGTGGAACTGGTCGCCGAGGACCTGCACAGCGGCGAGCGCAAGCTGTGTACCCGCGGCCACTTCGTGATGATCGCGCTGGACGAGGAAGGCCACCCGATCGCGGTGCCGCCGCTGCCGGCCGCCTGAGCCGGCGCTTGCACGGGCGCTGCGGCGCCCCCATCTGGCAGCCATGACCTCGCCGCTGACCGACTTCATCGACCGCGCCCAGCGCCTGTTCGTGCTGACCGGCGCCGGTTGCAGCACCGCATCGGGCATCCCCGATTACCGGGATACCGACGGCCAGTGGAAGCGCACCCCGCCGGTGACCTACCAGGCGTTCATGGGCGAGGCGGCCACCCGCCAGCGCTACTGGGCGCGCAGCCTGCTGGGCTGGCCGCGCTTCGGCCTGGCCCCGCCCAACGGCACCCACCAGGCCCTGGCCGCCCTGGAAAGCCGCGGCAAGCTGCAGGTGCTGCTGACCCAGAATGTGGACGGCCTGCACCAGCGCGCCGGCAGCCACAACGTGATCGACCTGCATGGCCGCCTGGACCTGGTGCGCTGCATGGGCTGCGAGCGCCGCAGTGGCCGCGAGGACGTCCAGCAGCGCCTGCTGGACGCCAACCCCGGCTGGGGTGCGCTGGAAGCCGGCATCGCCCCGGATGGTGATGCCGATCTGGAGACCGATTTCTCCAGCTTCGTGGTACCCGAGTGCCCGCACTGCGGCGGCGTGTTGAAGCCGGACGTGGTGTTCTTCGGCGAGAACGTGCCGCGCGAGCGGGTGGAGGCGGTGCACGAGCACCTGCAGCAGGCCGACGCTGTGCTGGTGGTGGGCTCGTCGCTGATGGTCTATTCCGGCTTCCGTTTCGTGCAGGCCGCGGCCAGGGCAGGACTGCCGGTGGCGGCGCTGAACCGTGGCCGCACCCGTGCCGACGACCTGCTGCAGTTCAAGGATGAGCGGGACTGCGCCGAGGCGCTGGCGTCGGCTATCGAATCACCGGCTGGGTAGAGTCGACTGTCAGTCGACTCTACCGACAACCGTCCCCGCGAAACAGCGATCCATCCAGATGGTTGATCCGGGAGCCGCGCAGCGGTGCAATATGCCCCCCTACGTCGTCCCATCACTGTCTTGAGCCAGCTGTTTTCGCCGATCTCGTTCGGCCCCCTGACCCTGTCCAACCGCATCGTCATCGCGCCGATGTGCCAGTACTCCGCCGAAGATGGCCGCGCCAGCGACTGGCACGCCATGCACCTGGGCAACCTGGCGCAGTCCGGCGCCGGCCTGCTGATCCTGGAAGCCACGGCGGTCGAGCCGCGTGGCCGCATCAGCTGGGCCGACCTGGGCCTGTGGGATGACGGCACCGAGGCAGCGCTGGCGCAGGTGCTGGCCAGCGTCCGCCGCTGGTCGCCGATGCCGCTGGGCATCCAGCTCGGCCATGCCGGTCGCAAGGCGTCGGTGAACCGCCCTTGGGACGGCGGTGGTCAACTGCCAGCCGACGACACGCGTGGCTGGATCACCGTGGCGCCGTCGCCGCTGCCGTTCCATGCTGCCGATCCGACGCCGCAGGAACTGGACGAGGCCGGCATCGCCGAGCTCGTTGCTGCCTTCGTCGCCAGTGCGGTGCGCGCCGAGCGCCTGGGCTTCGAGCTGATCGAGCTGCATGCCGCGCACGGCTACCTGCTGCACCAGTTCCTGTCGCCGCTGAGCAACCGCCGCACCGATGGCTACGGTGGCTCATTGCCGAACCGCCTGCGCCTGCTCGTGGAAGTGTTCGACGCCGTGCGTGCGGCGGTATCGGACAAGGTCGCCGTGGGCGTGCGCATCTCCGCCAGCGACTGGGTCGATGGCGGCTGGGATCTGGTGCAGAGCGAAGCGCTGGCCCAGGTGCTGGACGCGCGCGGCTGCAATTTCCTGCATGTCTCCAGCGGTGGCCTGGACGAACGCCAGAAGATCACCGTCGGTGCGGGCTACCAGGTGCCGTTCGCGGCAGCGATCAAGGCCAAGGTGCGCATGCCGGTCATCGCCGTGGGCATGATCACCGAGCCCGAGCAGGCCGAATCGATCCTGCGCCATCGCCACGCCGATGCCGTGGCCCTGGCGCGCGGCATCCTCTACGACCCGCGCTGGCCGTGGCATGCCGCTGCCGCATTGCGCGACAGCGTGGAACCGGCGCCACAGTACCTGCGCTGCGAGCCGCGCGATGCGCGCGGCGTGTTCAAGACGCGCTGAGGCTCACACCCGCCAGGCCGGCGCGATGCCGGCCTGAAGGTGTTCGAACAGCGCGCGGATCTTGGCGGTGAAATCGCGGCGGTCGCTGACGCAGAAGTAGACCTCCATCGGTTCCGGGCGCCACGCGGTGTCGGCGCCGAACACCGCCTGCAGGCGGCCATCGCGCAGGTACGGCTCGGCCAGGAATGCGGCCAGCCGGGTGATGCCGGCACCGGCCGCCGCCAGCGTCGCCAGCGCATCGATGTCATCGCAGACCATGCTCGGTGGCAGCGCGGCGTCCACGCGCTGGCCGTCCTTCAGCAGGCCCCAGCGCAATGGCCGGCCATCGGTGGGGAAGCGGTGCAGCAGCCCGCGATGACCGCCCAGCTCGGATGGCTGTTGCGGGGTGCCGCGTGCCTTCAGGTAGGCCGGCGAGGCGCAGAACACGAACGGAACACGCGCCAGCTGCCGCGCCACCACCCCGTCCTCCAGCTGGGCCCCGATGCGGATGCTGGCATCCACCGCTTCCGGGCCATGCTGCACGGCGCGGTCGGTCAGGCGCAGCTCCAGCTGCAGTTGCGGGTAGCGCTGCTGCAGCGAAGGCAGCAACGGCGCCAGCACATGGCGGCCGAACGCACTGCTGCTGGCGATGCGCAGCGGCCCGGCCGGTTCGATGTCACCGGCGGTGACCATCGCCTGCGCGCGCGCCAGGTCGGCTTCGATGTGGCGCACCTGCGCCAGGTACAGCGCGCCGGCCTCGCTGAGGGCCAGCTGCCGCGTACTCCGGTTCAGCAACCGTACGCCCAGATGGGCCTCCAGCCGGTTGATGTTCTGGCCGACCGCGGTGGCGCTGATGCCAAGGATGCGGGCCGCGGCGGCAATGCTGCCGGTCTCTGCGGTGCGGGTGAAGCTGCGGATCAGTTGCAACAGGTTCATGACCGACCAGCTTGCCACGGGAAGATCCAAGTATCGCTTGGTACTGAACCAAGCAGGTCGGTTGCACCCGTGATCATCCGGCCGCTGGGCAGGGCGCTGCCCTACACTGTGGCGATGCGCCCCGATTCCATTCTTACCCTGTCCTGCCCCGACCGTACCGGCATCGTCTATCGCGTGTCCGGCCTGCTGTTCGACCACGGCTGCAACATCCTCGACGCCCAGCAGTTCGGCGACGAGGAAAGCGGCCGCTTCTTCCTGCGCGTGCATTTCGATCGCGATGCCGGCCTGCCGCTGGAGACCGTGCACACCGCGATGGCCACGCTCGCCCAGGACTTCGGCATGGACTGGCAGCTGCACGATGGCCGCCGCCGCGCACGCCTGCTGGTGCTGGTCAGCAAACAGGGGCATTGCCTCAACGACCTGCTGTTCCGCGCCCACAGCGGCCAGCTGAAGGTCGACATCGCGGCGGTGGCGTCAAACCACGCCGACTTCGCGCCATTGGCCGCCTCCTACCAGGTGCCGTTCCACCACCTGCCGGTGACCGCCGATACGCGCGCGGTGCAGGAGCAGCAGATCATCGACCTGGTCGAGCGTGAGCGCATCGACCTGGTGGTGCTGGCGCGCTACATGCAGATCCTGTCACCCACGCTGTGCCGCGCGCTGGCCGGACGTGCGATCAACATCCACCACAGCTTCCTGCCCAGCTTCAAGGGCGCGCAGCCGTACCACCAGGCGCACGCGCGCGGGGTCAAGATCATCGGTGCCACCGCGCACTACGTCACCGAGGACCTGGACGAAGGCCCGATCATCGAACAGGACGTGGCCCGCGTGGACCACGCGATGGCGCCGCGCGAACTGGTGCGGCTGGGCAGTGATACCGAATCGCTGGTGCTGGCACGCGCGGTTCGCCGCCATGTGGAGCACCGCATCCTGCTCAACGGGCATCGCACGGTGGTGTTCCGGTAATCGCCCATCCCGCGTCCGCCGGGCATGGCCCGGCACTACCGAATCCTGATTTCATCCCATGAAAAGCCCCCGGTTCGGCCGTCCCGCGATCTGTAGGGGGGCGTAGTTAGGGGGCTGGGTGAATCGATTGTGTTGTTGTGGGCAGGAGCGCGCAAGCGGCATAAGCGACGTGCCCGGTAGCGCCGGGCCATGCCCGGCGGTCACGCCTCAGACGATCGCGATTCCCGCCTTGCCCAGCGCCTCGCGCACCATCACGTCGTTGGCTTCGGTCACCGGCTTGGTCAGCTCCCACAGGAACTTCGCCCGGAAGCCGGACTTCACTGCGTCCTGCGCGCTCCACAGCACGCAGTAATCGCGGGCCAGGCCGCACACGTGCACTTCGCGGATGCGGCGCTCATGCAGCCAGCCGGCCAGGCCGGTGGCCGGGCGCTCGCCATCGGGACCGTGGTTCTCGCGGAAGGCGCTGTACGAATCCACCTGTTGGCGCGTTCCCTTGCGCAGGATCAGGTCGGCCATGGCCCAGTCCACGCCCGGGTGCAGAGCGGCGCCATCGCTGCCCTGCACGCAATGGTCGGGCCACAGGGTCTGCGGCTGCGCGTGCAGCAGGATGGTCTCGAACGGGCGTTGGCCGGGGTGCTGGCTGGCGAACGAGGCATGGTCGGCCGGGTGCCAGTCCTGGGTGGCCACCACCGTGCGGTAGCGGCGCTGCGCCAGCAGTCCGGCAATCGGTGCCACCAGCGCATCACCCTGGTCGCAGGCCAGCGCGCCACCCGGCATGAAGTCCGGCTGCAGGTCGATCACCAGCAGGGCGACGTCGGCGGGCAGGGCGGTCATGGCAGATCCACTACAAGAGAAGGGGCGACCAGCGTGGCCGCCCCTCGCTCACACGTCAATCGCCCTGCGGCGTCCCAGCGTCCTGCCCGTAGTACAGCAGGCCGATTTTGATCCGCTCGCGGCCGTTCTCGCGACGGTGGCGGTTGGCATCGCGCAGCGAATACACGCAGCCGCAGTACTCCTGCTGGTAGAACTGCTCGCGCTTGCTGATCTCGATCATGCGGCTGGCACCGCCGCCCTTGCGCCAGTTGTAGTCCCAGTACTGCAGGCCTTCGTAGCGCGAGGCGGCGCGGATGCCGCAATCGTTGATCTGCGCCATGTTCTTCCAGCGCGAGATGCCCAGCGACGAACTGATGGTGTCGTAGCCGTGCTCGTGCGCGTACAGCGCAGTGCGTTCGAAACGCATGTCGAAGCACATCGTGCAGCGGATGCCGCGTTCGGGCTCGTTCTCCATGCCACGCGCACGGCTGAACCAGTTGTCGGTGTCGTAGTCGCAGTCGATGAAGGGAATGCCATGCTGCTCGGCGAAGCGGATGCTTTCCTGCTTGCGCAGTTCGTATTCCTTCACCGGATGGATGTTGGGGTTGTAGAAGAAGATCGCGTAGTCGATCCCGGAGGCGGTGATCGCCTCCATTACCTCGCCGGAGCAGGGCGCGCAGCATGAATGCAGCAGCAGGCGCTTGCCGTTGGCAGGCAGGGTCAGGGTGGGGCGTTGGAACTCGGTCATCGTCAGGTACCGCATGACCGCCGGCAACGGCGGTGGCCCATGCATCTGTGCGTGGGTGGACAGGGCTGGCCGGATACCGTGAAAAGGACGCACGCGGCCGCACTGCCCGCACTCGCAGGTCAGCGACGGCCCCGGCACCCTCCCCGCGGAGAGTCCAGGTCGAGTCAGGGGACGGTCGTGTCCCCCGGCCGGGGCCGGTATTCGGGCTGATGGACACGGGCCGCAGCCCACCTACTACCTGCCGCTTCCCAGGCGCGAGCCCAGTGCTGTTGGCAGGATTCGTTTCCATTCACCGCTGCGGGGCAGCTCCGGAATGGGCGCGCCAGGCGCCTTCACCGGATTCCCGTTCAAATCCCTGTCGCCATCAATGCTGCGGCGGGGATACCTTCGGCGTGCCCACGGTGGACGCATCGAGGGCAATGGTCAAGGGTCAATGAAAGCTCGGGGCTGTGGTCCGTTTCTCAGGCCGTGAGAGCGCCGCTTGCCATACTGGGCATCGACAGACGGGAGGTGGCTCGTGGCGGCGAAGTACTGCGATCTGGTCATGAAAGGCGGCATCACCAGCGGCATCGTGTACCCCAATGCGGTACTGGCGCTGGCGCGCGAGTATCGCTTCAAGAGCATCGGCGGCACCTCGGCCGGCGCCATTGCTGCGGCGGTGGCGGCTGCGGCGGCATGCGGCGATCGTCGCCAGCAGGCCGGCGAGCACCTGCCCAGTGATGCCGGGTATGGGGGGCTGTCGGCGGTGTCGGCGCAGCTGTCGCGGCGCGGGTTCATCTACAGCCTGTTCCAACCGGCGCGGGGCGCGCGTGCGGCCTATCGGCTGCTGGTGGTGCTGACCGGCAATGCGGGCCTGCCACACAAGCTGCTGTGCCTGGCGGTGGCGGTATTCGAGATCGCGCCGCTGGAAGTGCTGGTGTCGCTGGCGCTGCTGCTGGGCCTGGGCGGGTGGGGCGGCGGCTGGAGCGGTGTGGCCGCCACGCTGCTGCCGTCGCTGCTGTGCGCCTACGGTGCCGGTGTGGCCGGTGCCGCGCTGCGCGTGGCCCGCGTGGCACGGCGCAACCTGCTGGGCCTGTGCAGTGGCCTCGGCCGCGATGCACGCAAACCGGCGTTGACCGAGTGGCTGCATGAGTGCCTGCAGCAGTTGTCAGGCAAGCCACTTGATGCACCGCTGACCTTCGCCGACCTGCACGACGCACCGCGCTATGCCGGCGAGCCGGACAGCCCGCATGCGATCAGCCTGCAGATGATCACCACCTGCGTCTCGCACAACGAGCCGCGTACGCTGCCACTGGGCGGCGCGCAGTTCTGGTTCCTGCGCGAAGAGTTCGAGCAGTTGTTCCCGGCCAGCGTGGTGCAGTGGCTGGTGGATCAGGCTGGCCCGCCGCTGGACGTGGAGGGGCGGCAGTACTACCACCTGCCGCAGGGCCCGAAGCTGCCGGTGCTGGTGGCCACACGCATGAGCCTGAGCTTCCCGTTGCTGATCAGCGCGGTGCCGCTGCACGAACCCTCGCGCCGCGAGCGCCGCTGCGAACCCACCGCGCCGGCGGCCGACCCCGAGCACAACGTGGCCGACAGCATGGAAGGGCTGACCAGCGCCGGGCAGGCTTGCGGTCCGGTGATCACCGCCTTCCGCATCTGCTGGTTCTCCGATGGTGGCATCAGCAGCAACTTCCCGATCCATCTGTTCGACGCCGCATTGCCGCGCTGGCCGACCTTCGCCATCAACCTGGTCTACCCGCAGCACGCCGAAGACGTGAGCCAGGGCAGCGGTAGCCGGCAGGCACTGGAGCATGCCGTGTTCCTGCCCACCGAGAACCGCCACGGCTGGCAACGGCATTACCAGTCCATTGCCACGCCGCTGGCCGCAGCCGAGCTGGGGCGTTTCCTGTTCGCGGTGGTGGCGACCATGCAGAACTGGCGCGACCTGCTGCAGGCGCGCGCGCCGGGTTATCGCGACCGCATCGTGCATGTGAGCCTGCAGGGCGACGAAGGTGGCATGAACCTGGACATGCCGCAGGAGGTGCTGACCCGCATCGCCGACAAGGGCAGCCTGGCCGGTGCGCGGTTCTGTTCGTTCTCGTTCGAGAACCACTACTGGATCCGCTGGCGCAACCTGGCCTCGGCCTACCAACGGTACGCGCTGGAAGTGGCCCGTACCGACGACCCGGCGCAGCAGGTACTGGCCTATCGCGCGGCGTACTCGATGGTCGCTCGCGGCGAACCGACACCGCCGTCGTACAAGCTGGGCTCGGAAGACAAGCGTCGCGGCTCGCAGCAGCTGTGGGCGCAGATGGTCGAGCAGGGCCGAACCTGGGAGGACCTGGGCCCTGACCTGACCGACGGCGCACCGCGTCCGCTGCCGCAGATGAAGGTGACACCTATCTACTGAGCGCGATCGATACAATCGTGCTTCATGCTGCAAGGAGCTGTGGATGTCTGCCCGCCAGGAACTGTTGGATCTGCTTGAACGCCTTGATGCCCGCGATCCGGAGCACCTGCCGGTGGTGCCACTGGCCGCGTACTTCGAAGGCAATGATTTCGAAGAATGCATCGCGCCCAACCAATGGGGTTTCGGCCGCCCGCCGATTGCCGAGCTGTACGCGCGCCTGGCCGCGATTGCCGAAAAGCCCGAGGTGGAAGGCGTGTATGTAGGCCTGCACCAGGACTGGAGCAGCGCATTGGAAGACGACAGCGAATGGCCTGCCGCAGAGAACGTGCACGTGCTCACCCGCGCCGACGTCGAGACCGTGGAAGGTTGGCTGCAGGGTCTGGAATGCGACGGTGTGGGTGAAGGCTGGCCCTACGGCCAGCACATCGACGCCCCCGTGCCCTCGCAAGGCCACCGCGTGCTGACCGTGTTCTGGGACTAAAACGCGCCAACCAGGGCTGGCACCTACCAGTAGAGCCACGCCACGCGTGGATGCATTCCAAGATGAGAATTCATCCGGATGGGGTCAGAGCCCGTTGCGTGGCAACCGGACCCACCCCGCCATCCCACTGAATGCCCGCTTTTGCTTTTGAGGTTGCCGGCCAGCGGCCGGCACTACCGCAGGTGCAGGGCGCAGCGCTGCAGAACCAACCCTATCGCCCCGGCAACTGCGCGAACGCGCGCTGCATGCAATCCTCGCGCGGGCACACCCGGCACCCCGGGCCGATCGACACCGAATTGCCCGGGCTCTGCACATCCAGCCCCAGCGAATACACCAGCCGCTCGGCATGCTGCAGATCGCAGCCCAGCGCCACCGCGAAGGTCTTGCGCGGCTGGCCATGGCCGACCGGACCACTGCTGACTTGCCGTGCCAGCCAGAAATGCCGTCGCCCATCGGGCATGCGCGCGGTCTGCGTAAGGATGCGCCCGGGCTGGTTGAACGCCTCGTAGACGATCCACAGCGGGCACGAACCACCCACCTGCGAGAAGTGGAAGTCGGTGGCCGAATGGCGCTTGGACACATTGCCCGCGCGGTCCACGCGGATGAAGAAGAACGGCAGCCCGGGCGCGCTGCGCCGTGCCAGCGTGCTCAGCCGATGGCAGACCGCTTCGAAGCCGACGCCGAACTGGTGTGCCAGCAGTTCGATGTCGTAGCTGCTGGCCTCGGCCGCACGCAGGAAGCGCATGTACGGCATCACCAGGGCGCCAGCGAAATAGTTCGACAGACCGATGCGGGCCTGAGCGATGCGTGCCTCATCGGTGAAGCCGGCACGTGCCACCACCGCATCGATCTGCGGCAGGTAGCCGTGCAGGGCCAGCTCGGCGGCCATCTGGAATGCCTGCTGGCCTGGCTCCAGGTAGTCCGGCAACCACAGCCGCCGTGCTTCGGCATCGTACTGGCGCTTCTCGCGCCCGGCCTGCAGCGCGGCCACTTCCACCAGCACGCCGTGGCGGTCGGCCAACAGCTGGCGCAGGCGTGGTGCCACGTGCCCGGGCGACAGCCCCCACTCGGCGAACAGACGCTCGGCCAGCTCGTCCAGTTCGGGAATGTGGTTGTGCATGCGGTTGAAGAACTCACGCACCTGGTCGCCTGCGGGCAGGATGCTGCCGGCGCCGGGCTCGCCCAGCTGGAACTCCAGGGCGGCGGCATGCTCACGCAGCGCCAGGTGGCGGCGGTGCAGATCCAGCAGGGCGCGGCTGACCTGCGGCAGGTTGCCGGCCAAGGCGCGCAGCTCGGTCGCGCTGACCTCCGCCAGGCCCAGGTCGCGCAGGGTTTCGCCCAGCGCTCCCTGCAGCGCGGCAGGCTCATCTTCGTCGAATAGTGAGGAAACGTCGCCCAATACTTCGCCCAGCTTCTTCTGAACGGCCGGGGTGAGTGGGCGCTTGTTGCGCTCGATCTGGTTCAGGTAACTGGCCGACAGGCCCAAGGCGCGGGCCAGATCCACCTGGCTGTAGCCGCGCTGCTCGCGCAGCCGCAGCAAGCGAAGGCCAAGCTGCCGCTGGCTGGATGAATAATTCACAGAATTAACATGAATCGTCTGGCGTGTTGGCCAGATTAAGCGGATTCAGGCCGGAAATCGAGGTGGCTGCTGTGAATAATGCCAAGCATCTTTCGAGCCCGTGGGATTGTCGTCATGACTGTTGAAGCGCCCCGTATCCGCATGCTGATCGATGGCCAGTTCATCGAATCGGCCACCTCCCACTGGCAGGACGTGATCAATCCGGCCACCCAGGACGTGCTGGCCAAGGTGCCGTTCGCCACCACCGCGGAAGTGGACGCCGCCGTCGCCGCCGCCAAGGAAGCCTTCAAGACCTGGCGCAAGACCCCGATCGGCACCCGCGCGCGCATCTTCCTGAAGTACCAGCAGCTGATCCGCGAGAACATGAGCGAGCTGGCCCACATCCTCACCGCCGAACAGGGCAAGACCCTGCCCGACGCCGAAGGCGATGTGTTCCGCGGCCTGGAAGTGGTCGAGCATGCGGCCGCCATCGGCAACCTGCAGCTGGGTGAGTTGGCCAACAACGTGGCCAATGGCGTGGATACCTACACGATCATGCAGCCGCTGGGCGTGTGCGCTGGCATCACCCCGTTCAACTTCCCGGCGATGATTCCGCTGTGGATGTTCCCGATGGCGATCGCCACCGGCAACACCTTCATCCTCAAGCCGTCCGAGCAGGACCCGATGGTCACCATGCGCCTGGTCGAGCTTGCCCTGGAAGCCGGCATTCCGAAGGGCGTGCTGAACGTCGTCCACGGCGGCGAAGAAGTGGTCAACGCGATCTGCGACCACCCGGACATCAAGGCCGTGTCGTTCGTCGGTTCCACCCGCGTCGGCACCCACGTGTACAACCGTGCCTCGCTGGCCGGCAAGCGCGTGCAGTGCATGATGGGCGCCAAGAACCACGCCGTGGTGCTGCCGGACGCCAACAAGGAACAGACCCTCAACGCGATGGTCGGCGCCGCCTTCGGTGCGGCCGGCCAGCGCTGCATGGCCGCCTCCACCCTGGTGCTGGTCGGTGAAGCGCGCAACTGGGTGCAGGATCTGGTTGAAAAGGCCAAGACCCTGAAGGTCAGTGCCGGCACCGTGGCCGGCACCGACGTCGGCCCGGTCATCTCCTGCAGCGCCCGCGAGCGTGTGGAAGGCCTGATCGCCTCGGGCGTGGAGCAGGGTGCCAAGCTGGTGCTGGATGGCCGCAAGCCGCAGGTCGATGGCTTCGAGAAGGGCAACTTCGTCGGCCCGACCATCTTTGCCGGTGTCACCACCGACATGCGCATCTACCAGGAAGAAATCTTCGGGCCGGTGCTGGTCATCCTCGAAGCAGAGACGCTGGAAGACGCCATCGCGATGGTCAACAGCAACCCGAACGGCAACGGCACCGCACTGTTCACCCAGTCCGGCGCTGCCGCGCGCAAGTTCCAGGAAGACATCGACGTCGGCCAGGTCGGCATCAACGTGCCGATCCCGGTGCCGGTGCCGCTGTTCTCGTTCACCGGTTCGCGCGCCTCCAAGCTGGGCGACCTGGGCCCGTACGGCAAGCAGGTGGTGCTGTTCTACACCCAGACCAAGACGGTCACCGCGCGCTGGTTCGATGACGAGACGCTGAGCCACGGCGTCAACACCACGATCAGCCTGAAGTAACGGCAGGAGCAGCCATGAGCCACTCGATGACGACGGAACTGGACGAAGCACAGCAGGCGTACCGCGAGGCTGCGCGCGACTTCGCACTGGCCGAACTGGCGCCGCACGCCGCGCGATGGGATGCGGAGGGCATCTTTCCGCGCGAGGCGATCGCCAAGGCCGGTGAACTGGGCTTCTGCGGTCTGTACATGGACCCGGAAGTGGGCGGCAGCGGCCTGAGCCGACTGGACGCCACCGTCGTCATCGAGGAGCTCGCCAGCGTCGATCCGTCGACGGCGGCGTACATCAGCATCCACAACATGGCCTCTTGGATGGTGTCCACGTGGGGCCAGCCGGCACTGCGCGATGCCTGGGGCAGCGACCTGTCATCGGGCAACAAGCTGGCCTCGTACTGCCTGACCGAACCGGGCGCCGGTTCCGATGCGGCCTCGCTGAAGACCACCGCCGTGCGCGATGGTGACTTCTATGTGCTGAACGGCTCGAAGGCCTTCATCTCCGGCGCCGGTGCCACCGAGCTGCTGGTGGTGATGGCGCGTACCGGCGGTGCCGGTGCCGGCGGTGTCAGCGCCATTGCGGTGCCGGCGGACCTGCCGGGCATCAGCTTCGGCCGCAAGGAAGAGAAGATGGGCTGGAACAGCCAGCCCACCCGCGGCATCACCTTCGAAAACGTCCGCGTGCCGGTCAGCCACCTTCTGGGAGAGGAAGGCGGCGGCTTCAAACTGGCGATGAAGGGGCTCGACGGCGGCCGCATCAACATCGCTGCCTGTTCGCTGGGTGCCGCGCAGGGTGCGCTGGATGCCGCACGCCGCTACATGGGCGAGCGCCGCCAGTTCGGCAAGGCGCTGGCCGAATTCCAGGCGCTGCAGTTCAAGCTGGCCGACATGGTCACCCAGCTGGTGGCCGCGCGGCAGATGGTGCACACCGCCGCACGCAAGCTCGATGCCGGTGCCAGCGACGCCAACGTGTGGTGCGCGATGGCCAAGCGTTTCGCTACCGATGCCGGTTTCAGCGTCTGCAACGAAGCGCTGCAGATCCACGGTGGCTACGGCTACATCCGTGAATACCCGATCGAACGCCTGCTGCGTGACTGCCGCGTGCACCAGATCCTGGAAGGCACCAACGAGATCATGCGGGTGATCGTTGCCCGTCACCTGCTCAACACCGAAGAGGAACTGCGATGAAGGATTGGCGTACCCAGGAGCACGTGGGCCTGAAGGTGGAGGTCGATGGCCACACCGCCGTGGTCACCCTGAACAACCCGCCGGCGCACACCTGGACCGTGCACAGCCTGTCGGCGCTGCGCGACCTGGTGGGCGCGCTCAACGCAGACCGCGACATCTACGCGCTGGTGATCACCGGTGACGGCGAGAAGTTCTTCTCCGCCGGTGCCGACCTCAACCAGTTCGCCTCCGGCGACAAGGCCGCTGCGCGCGAGGCCGCGCGCCGCTTCGGTGAAGCCTTCGAAGCGCTGTCCGGTTTCCGTGGCGTGTCGATCGCCGCGATCAACGGCTACGCCATGGGCGGTGGCCTGGAATGCGCACTGGCCTGCGACCTGCGCATCATCGAAGACCACGCCCAGGTGGCGCTGCCGGAGGCCACCGTCGGCCTGTTGCCGTGCGCCGGTGGCACCCAGAACCTGCCGCGCCTGGTCGGCGAGGGCTGGGCCAAGCGCATGATCCTGCTGGGCGAGCGCATCAATGCCGAGACCGCACTGCGCATTGGCCTGGCCGAAGAAAAGGTCGGCAAGGGCGAATCCAAGGCACTGGCCCTGGAATGGGCGAAGAAGGCCGGCAAGCAGAGCCCGACCAGCATCGCCGCCTGCAAGACCCTGGTGCAGTCTACCCGCACCGGCACCCACGCCTCGGCGCTGGTGGCCGAGCGCGAAGCCTTCGTCGACCTGTTCGACACCGCCGACCAGATCGAGGGCGTGACGGCCTTCCTGGAAAAGCGCACCGCGCAGTGGAAGAACGCATGAGCACCGACACCGCTGCCGACGACGCACCGGTGCTGTTCGAAGAGCGCGTGGCCGGCAATGGCACGCGCATCGGCATCGCCACGCTCAACGCGCCGCGCACGCTCAACGGCTTCTCGCTGCCGATGGCGCACCTGCTGCTGAAGCAGCTCAACGCCTGGGCCGACGACGATGGCATCGCCATGGTGGTGCTGCAGGGCGCCGGTGAAAAGGCGTTCTGTGCTGGTGGCGACCTGCACAGCCTGTACAAGGCCATGGCCGCCTTCCGCGAGGCCGGCCACAGCGACATCCGCCAGAACGCCTATGCCGCCGAGTTCTTCGACGTCGAATACCGCGTCGATTACCTCATCCACACCTATGCCAAGCCGATCCTGTGCTGGGGCCATGGCATCGTGATGGGCGGTGGCATCGGCCTGATGTCCGGCGCCAGCCACCGCGTGGTCAGCGAGCGCTCCAAGCTGGCCTTCCCGGAAATCACCGTCGGCCTGTTCCCCGATGTCGGTGGCAGTTGGCTGCTGCCGCGTGTACCCGGAAAGGGGGGCCTGTTCCTGGCGTTGACCGGCGCGCTGCTCAACCCGGGCGATGCCATCTACGCCGGCCTGGCCGATGTGCACGTGGCCGAAGAACGCCGCAGTGCAGTGTTCGATGCGCTGCTGCAGGTGGCCTGGTCCAGCGACCCCGCACACAACCACGAACGCCTGACCCACCTGCTGCAGTCGCATGCCAGTGATGCCGCCACCGGTCCGCTGCTGGCCAATGCGGCGCAGGTCGATGCGTTGTGCGAAGGCGATGACCTTGAAGCCATCGTTGCGCGCATTGCCGGCCTGCAGACCGATGATGCGTGGTTGCAGGCGGCTCAGAAGACCCTTGCTGCCGGTGCACCGGGTTCGGCACGGTTGGCGTACGAACTGCAGCGCCGCAGTGCCGGCCAGGACCTGGCCGCGATCTACCGCCTGGAGTACATCGCCGCCCTGCATTGCGCCGCCCACGGCGATTTCGCCGAAGGCATCCGCGCGCTGCTGATCGACAAGGATCGCAATCCGCAGTGGAACCCGGCCACCCTGGCCGGGGCCACCGGCGCGTGGGCCGACACCTTCTTCGCTTCCCCCTGGGCCGATGCCGCGCATCCGCTGGCCGACCTGGGCACTCCCCTTGTTGAAAGGAGCCTTGCATGAGCCGCATTGCATTCATCGGGTTGGGCAACATGGGTGGCCCGATGGCCGCCAATCTGGTCAAGAACGGCCACAGCGTGCGCGTGTTCGATCTGGTTCCGGCCGCGGTCCAGGCCGCCGTCGATGCCGGTGCCAGTGCTGCGTCGTCGGCACGCGACACCCTGGCCGACGCCGAAGTGGTGATCTCGATGCTGCCGGCCAGCCGCCACGTCGAAGGCGTGTACCTGGGTGACGACGGCATTCTTGCCGCGATTCCGGCCGGCGCACTGGTCATCGACTGCAGCACGATCGCACCGGCCAGCGCCCGCAAGGTCTCGGAAGCGGCCGCCGCACGTGGCCTGCAGATGATCGACGCACCGGTGTCCGGCGGTACCGCCGGTGCCCAGGCCGGCACCCTGACCTTCATCGTCGGTGGCGAGGAGGACGCGCTGGAACGCGCGCGCCCGGTGCTGCAGGCGATGGGCAAGAACATCTTCCACGTGGGCGCCAGCGGCGCCGGCCAGGTTGCCAAGCTGTGCAACAACATGGCGCTGGGCGTGATCATGGCGGTGACCGGTGAAGCCATTGCGCTGGGCGTGGCACACGGGCTGGACCCGAAGGTGCTGTCGCAGATGATGGCGGTCAGCACTGGCCGCAGCTGGGCCACCGAAGTGTGCAACCCGTGGCCGGGCGTGCTGGAAAACGCGCCTGCGTCGCGCGGTTACAGCGGTGGCTTCGGCAGCGATCTGATGCTGAAGGACATGGGCCTGGCAGTGGAAGCAGCGATGAGTGTCGGCGCCTCGATCCCGCTGGGCGAAGTGGCCCGCAACCTGTACTCGATGAACCACCAGGCTGGCCGCGGCAAGCTGGATTTCTCCAGCGTCGTGCAGCTGATCACCAGCGAGAAGTGACCTGGTAGTGCCGGCCGCTGGCCGGCAACCTCATGCCCCCTGTGGGACAACGAAGGTGGGATGGGCGGATGTTCGGTTTCGACCGGCATCCGCCCATTTTTTTCCCTCGCTCGAGTAGTGCCGGCCGCTGGCCGGCATCACCTCATCAGGCCACGACCAGCGTCACGTCGATGTTGCCGCGGGTGGCATTCGAGTACGGGCACACGATGTGCGCCTTCTGCACCAGCTCTTCCACCTGCTCGCGCGGCACGCCGGGCACGTTGATGGTCAGCTCGGCTTCAATGCCGAAGCCGGTCGGGATCTGGCCGATGCCGACCTTGCCGGTGACGGTGGTGTCGGCCGGCAGCGCGACCTTGGCCTGGCCGGCCACGAACTTCAGCGCACCCAGGAAGCAGGCAGAGTAACCGGCCGCGAACAGCTGCTCCGGGTTGGTACCCGGGCCACCGGCGCCGCCCAGCTCGCGCGGGGTCGACAGCTGGATGTCCAGCACGTTGTCGGAGGAGACGGAACGGCCTTCACGGCCGCCGGTGGAGGTGGCCTGGGCGGTGTACAGAACCTTTTCGATGGACATCGGGATGCTCCTGGTCGGTGGGTGGGTGGTGCGTTGGAGCCTACTTTGCCCGCTTTCCGCGTACGTTGGGTTGCAGGGCGTACGAAAAACTTGATCGATCGTCCTGTCGGCCTAGATCGTCCACTCGCGGTCGGTGGTGAACATGATGGTCAGCCAGCGGTCCGGCGAGGCCTCGCCCAGCGCATCGCCGATCTCGTCGCGCAGCTGGTCCCATTCCACCAGCGGCCGTGGTGGGTCGTTTTCCGGCACCACGAAGAACAGCTCGATCTGCTCGCCTCGCCCCACCTGCGCCACGTAGCTGCGGTGCTCGACGAAGCCATGCTTGGCCACGATCGCGCGTGCCACGGCATCCACGTGCGTCTGCAGCTCCGCCGGGGTGACCAGCAGGATGCCGGCCAGCGCCCGGCGCACGGTGCCGAGCGGGGCGATCATCACCAGCACGCAGACGAAGGCAAGGATGGCCGGGTCGATGTACGGCCCGACCCAGGCCCAGGACGTGCCCTGCACCAGCACGCCGCCGAGGAAGGCCAGCAGGTAGCAGGCCGACATGCTGGCCGCGATCACCCAGTTCTTCGCATCCAGTGCGATGAACTCCGAGCCGATGCGGCGGTTGGCGCGCAGGATGAACCATGCCAGTGCGCCTTCGCCGACGATGGACAGCCCGGCGAAGGCGATGGCCGGGCCCAGCGCAATGTGGCGGCCCCCGGACATCAGTGCATCTACCGCATTGACCAGCGCATACAGCGCCGCGCCGATCATCAGCGTGCCGCTCACCCCCAGCACGATCGGCTCCAGGTGCCAGAAGCCCATGGTGAAGCGCTGGTTGAGCCGCGATTGCAGCGCATCGGTCTGCGTGGACAGCGCAATCAGCCGCGCCACCAGCAGTGACAGCCAGGTCATCACCACGTCGATCAGGCCGTAGATGCCGTCGAAGATGATCAGCGAGGAATTGGCCAGCAGGCCGAACACCACTGCGGCGGCGGCCAGTAGCAGCGAGGCGGCGATCGACAGGCGCAGCACGCCTTGTTCGGTGGCGGGGTCGAAGAACTGCGGGCGATCAGTAGCCATGCCCCGATTGTAGAGCGGCGCCATGCCCCGCGGCCTTTCGCGGCCGGTCGCGCTACCTTCGTGCGGCCGCTTCCCGTAGACTGCGCCCCTCCCACGTACCGACGCCCGCCTGCAGTGATCACGCCACCCTGACCCTTGCCGCACATCGGCAGCCGGCCCGCCCGGCTCAGGAACCCGTGTCTTTCCACTGCAGCGCCGCGCGGCCACGCCCGCGTGCGCGCGGAGTTTTTCCATGCAAACGTCCTACCCCCTGCGCCAGCAATGGCTCGGCAACCTC
Source organism: Stenotrophomonas sp. GD03958 (assembly GCF_029839005.1). Lineage (NCBI taxonomy): Bacteria > Pseudomonadati > Pseudomonadota > Gammaproteobacteria > Lysobacterales > Lysobacteraceae > Stenotrophomonas > Stenotrophomonas sp. GD03958. Next base: position 18,948 of record NZ_JAOBZT010000002.1, read on the forward strand.
CGTGGCGACCTGCTGTCCGGCATCGTCGTCGCCTTGGCCCTGATTCCCGAGGCCATCGCTTTCTCGCTCATCGCCGGCGTCGACCCCAAGGTCGGGCTGTACGCGGCGTTCTCCATTGCCGTCATCACCGCCATCGCCGGCGGCCGCCCCGGAATGATCTCCGCCGCCACCGGTGCGATGGCGCTGGTGATGGTCGACCTGGTCAAGGACCACGGCCTGCAGTACCTGTTCGCCGCCAGCATCCTGGCCGGCCTGCTGCAGGTGCTCGCGGGCGTGTTCAAGCTCGGCTCGCTGATGCGCTTCGTCTCGCGCTCGGTCATCACCGGCTTCGTCAACGCGCTGGCGATCCTGATCTTCCTCGCGCAGATGCCGGAACTGATTGGCCGCGGCCCTACGGTCTACGTGCTGTGCGCCGCCGCGCTGGCGATCATCTACCTGCTGCCGCGTATCACCCGCGCCGTACCCTCGCCGCTGGTCGCGATCGTGGTGCTCACCGCCGTGGTGATCGGCTTCGGCATCGACGTGCGCAGCGTCGGCGACATGGGCCAGCTGCCAGACAGCCTCCCACACTTTTTCATTCCCGATGTGCCGCTCACATGGGAAACGCTGCGCATCCTGTTGCCGGTGTCGGCCACGCTGGCCGTGGTCGGCCTGCTCGAATCGATGATGACCCTGCAGATTGTCGAGGACATCACCGAGACGCCCAGCGAACGCAACCGCGAATGCGTCGGCCAAGGCGTGGCGAACACGGTCACCGGCTTCCTCGGCGGCATGGCTGGCTGCGCGATGATCGGCCAGTCGGTGATCAACGTGACCTCTGGTGGCCGCGGCCGCCTGTCCTGCCTGGTGGCCGGCGTGTTCCTGCTGGTAATGGTGGTGTACGGCAGCGACCTGGTGCGGCAGATCCCGATGGCTGCGCTGGTGGCGGTGATGATCATGGTCAGCATCGGCACCTTCAGCTGGCGCTCGCTGCGCGACCTGCGCACGCATCCGCGCAGCTCGTCTGCGGTGATGCTGCTGACCGTGGTGGTCACCGTGGCTACCCACGATCTGGCCAAGGGCGTGCTCAGCGGTGTGCTGCTGTCGGCCCTGCTCTTCGCGCGCAAGGTGGGCCACATGCTGGATGTGCAGCGCGACGATGCCGGTGGCACGCAGGTCTACCGCGTGCGTGGGCAGGTGTTCTTTGCCTCGGCGGGGCAGCTGGGTGCGGCGTTCGATTACCAGCACGTGGCGCCGAAGGTGCAGATTGACCTGCGCGATGCCCACCTGTGGGATCTGACTGCTGTGGCCGCGCTGGAGCGGGCGCAGGAAAAGCTGGCCGCGCACGGTGCGGAGGTGACGGTGGTGGGGCTCAATGCGGCCAGCCAGACGCTGATCGAGCAGGTCGGTGGCGCGCGCAGCGCGCACTGAAGTGGTAGTGCTTCAATGCCCGGGTCGGTTCTGGGGGCGGCTAAGCCTCCAGAATTTTCCTGAATCGGCTTTTCAGTGCGGTAGCGCCATTGCAGATGGAGAGTCCATATGTGGCCAGCGCCTTGGCAGACTCGGTGTCATCCTTGGCCTGCCATGAAAGGGCAGATAGCAGGGCCCTGCGGACGCGCGTGACCGAATTGAAGTGTGCCGGCGTCGAGTCCGCCTGAATGGCCGCGATCGTCAACGCTCCACAGATGGAATCGATGTCCTGGAACTGCGAAAAGAAGGGAAGGGCATTCTCCGTCAAAAGAGCATCCACCTCGGTCTTGAGCAGTTCAGCGTCCTGTTCAACGCTTATCCAATGGTCGCTTTTCCCTGGGGGAGCGGCCCTGCAGCTCACATCGCAGTCGGTGTTGTTGAGGTTCGTGGTCTGATCCTTGCAACGCCCCGGGATGAAGCGGGCGAGCACACCGACATTGAATGCGAGTGCTTTGCCGTCGCTTCTGGTCTGCAGTGAAAGAACATCTACGAAATGCTCGCGCACTCTCATGAAGGTCGGCCCGTTGCGCACAAATCCTGCGTCCTTCATTGAGGCGAAGGCGGTGTCCAAAGCTTGCCTTTTCATTGGGCCTCACGAGGCGAACATGGGCGGGAAGATGACTGCAGGTGGGGCATGCCATAACGGGTGTGCCGGTGCGCTGTACTGAAGCCTATCGGCTGAAAAGGAAGGTGCAATGGGGGCTGGCGTCAGAACATGTCGCATTTGACGATAGCTGTGTGATCGCTGTGCCCAGCTCGGTGGGCCCCGATCCTGCACGACCTGCTGCGTTGCATGGGTAGCGCCGGGCGATGCCCAGCGAGCCCGGTACGCGCCTACCTAGATGTTCTCGCGGCCAAGACCCGATTCTTCGGCATTGCTGCCTGTGCCGCGCGCTCGCACCACTGTTCCAAGCGCCTCCTGAAAATGGCTTGCATTACCAGCCGCCAAGGCGGCGCTCAGATAGATGGCGATTGCGACGTCATCATCCAGATAGTCTGCGGGATCGAAGGGAATCGTCTTCAGCCTGCTCATTGCGAATCCAAGGAAAGCGTCTGCAACCTGCAACGCGTTGGACTGTACCTCACATGGCAGACCACCAGCTTGGTCGAGCTTCCCCGAGCGATGTAGTGCAGGGCATTGGACGGTGCCGTTCGATAGCGCACATTGACGCTATAGGCTGCGACTGCATCACTGCGACTTCATGGCTGCTGTTGCGGTTGCTGCATCTGTGGCCTGTGAACCCTGCCCAGGGTGGAAGAATCGCCGCGATCGTGCTCCGTTGTGATCCTCACGACGGAGTACTTCTTCCGGAATGGATACGCTGTTCAACAACGCCACCACGCTGCTGACCTATCTGCTGCCGGGCTTCCTGGCAGCCTGGGTGTTCTACGGGCTGACTTCACACCCCAAGCCACCGCAGTTCGAAAGGACCGTGGAAGCGCTGGTATTTACCTTCGTAGTCCAGGCGCTGGTCAAGTTCATCGAACTGATGCTCCTGCTGGCTGGTCGCTGCTTTGTGCTGGGGATCTGGACCGAGACCAGCAGCCTGCTCTGGGGGTTTGTCCTCGCCGGACTGCTGGGGACAGGATTGGCCCTCGCTGCGAACAAGGACTTTCTCCACGCGGGTCTCCGCCGCGCAGGCTTCACCACGCGGACGTCCCACCCCAGCGAGTGGTACTGCGTGCTCGGTACGCGTCCTGCTTTCGTGGTGCTGCAGTTGAAGGATGGCCGTCGACTGACCGGCTACCCCAAGGAGTGGCCGATCAGCCCGGCTGCGGGACAGTTCTACATGCAGATGCCGGCCTGGCTCGTGGATGCGGATCCGCCAGATGAAGGTGCGGATCCGCTGGCAAACCCCGCCGTGGTGGAGCTTCCGCAGCTCGATGGCATACTGATTCACGCGGTGGATGTGCAATGGGTCGAGATTCTCCAGGAGACAGACAATGGCTAAGTTGAGGAAGGGTTCCAACCCACCACTGGACCAGCTGGTCGTATCCATGGAGAACGCAAACCCCAAGCTCCCCGAGGGCAGGAAGCGTCCGCTGCCACCGCCCAGCCCACCCCGGCCGCCAGCCGGAAGCGGGCCCAACCGGCGCTTGCCGCGCGACTGACCGGGCGCATTCAGCCGGGCGGTGTAAACTATTGATCTCACTGGCAATGCCAGTCTCCACGATCAACGCCCCGATGACGTCCGCCACCGCCCGTTACGCTGATTCCCTGCGCCTGTCCGTTGCCCCGATGATGGATGGGGCGGATTCCCAGTAGATTCAGTGGTTTATGGGTGGTCTGGTGCGCGGGTGGTACGCACGGTGACCAATGTATGAACTGTCGCCGGTGGCTTTAGTCTCTCAGGCCGTGAGACGTGTTTGTGTGATAGTTGCTTTCGCTCAATTTCCCAGATCCTGCATCACCACCGGACGGGAGCTCACCTTATGCCTTATCCCTCGACCAGTATCGCCAACTACTTCTTGGAGCGCGCCTCGCAAGAGAGCCGTGCGTTAACGCCCATGCAGCTGCTCAAGCTGGTGTATATCGCGCATGGGTGGCACTTGGGCTACACGGGCCAGCCGCTCATAGCCGAGGAAGTGCAGGCGTGGCGCCATGGCCCGGTGATCAAGCAACTGTACGACCGACTTCGGCACTTTGGCCGCGAGTCTGTGCGCGGCCTGATTGCTAGTAGCCCTTTTGGAGGGCTGCCCCAGCCGGTAGGCACTGAGGTCGTGCCGCTGCTCGATGGTGTCTGGAAAAACTATTCGCGTTTCAGCGGCATGGAGTTGTCGGATATGACACACCGGCCTGGGACGCCATGGTCTGTTGCCTGGCATCAACAAGGTGGCAAGGACACGATGTTCGCGCCCATGAGCAATGATCTGATTCGTGATCACTATCAGGCGAAGATCCGCGAGGCCCACCAGGGAGCGTAGTTTTAGATGCCACCTAGCACGGATGATGCAGTGTTTCCAGAAATGGAAGCTGCGGCTAAACAGGCCGAGGATGAGTTCAATGCGAATCCGGCCCCGCCGGAAGCAGACGCGCCGACTGAGCTCCGCGAGCTTTTCCAGAGCGAAGCGGATCGAAACCACAAGACGCATCGCTACATGCGCGTGGCCGCGTTCATTGTGTTGGGCGCACTGATAGCGGCCTTCCTCATCGTCCTTCTACTCGTACTGGTAAACCTCCTGAGCAGCGAGTTCTTGTCGGTCTTGGTTAAGGGGGGGACGACAATGAACTGGCACATTCTCGTTTTCGCCGGCGCTGCGTTAGCAGTGTTTGCCGCTGTGCCACTCTCTTTGGCTATGGCATTGGTCAAGATGATCAGCGTTGAGCAGAACTGCGACGCAGACGGCAATTACAAAACGCCAACGACAGAGCTTGGAAAGGTCATCCTTGACCTCATCAAGTCCGTTGCGCAGGCTGCCAAGTCAAATTGAGTTAAACGCGCGCGCGCTGACCATCCCACCAGTTGGCTACATCGCGCACGTCGAGTACCCCGTTGATAGGCCTTGGCGCGTCGCCCCGTGCGATCCAGTTCTGCAGGGTCTTCATGGTCATCTTGGGAAAGAACTCCTCGCGGAACTTCTCCACCGTCATCGTGGGGCCGTACTGCCCGTAGAGCAGCCAAAAGGTCGAGTGTTCAGCTGCGGCCATGCGGGCCTCCTTCCTTCGGTAGCCGGCCGTCCTTCCAACGGCCGTTCTCGTTGTAGCGAATGTGCTGGTAGCGGCCGGTCAGCCGGTGGCGGCGCTCCGTCGGCCAGCTGAGCCAGTTGCGCGCGGTGATGCGCCAGAAAAGGCGGTCAATCCATGCCATTGGTCGGGCCCCCCACCTTCTTCCAGCGCGGATTGGTCAGGCCGTCGTGGTAATGCTGTAAGGCCAGCGTTCCCATCTCGGTGTCCACGGCGAGCAGCTGACCAGTGAGGCGTTCGGCCACCACCAGGACGCGCTCGATCGCGCCGTCAATTTCCTCGCAGGTGAATCTGTACCAGCCCGGTTCCGTCGGCACTTGGTCCATCCACGGCTGCGGAGACGAGAGGACAGGCGGCGGCGCTGCAGCCGTTTGTGAGCCGAGCAGGGCCGGCTGCAGGACGTGGCGCGCGCCGACGACTTCGAGCCCGGCATCGAAGCCGGGGCCGGCTTCAACGTCCACGATGGCGCCCTCCTGCTTGACCAGCAGCTTCTCCAACGCCTTGACTGCGGCCCGCACGTACTTAGGCACCGCTTCGGCCCGCTTATAGCTGTCCACGAGGCGCGCCTTTGCCTCGGCGCTGGGCTCAGGCATAGGCCCGAGACCTCTGAGCGTTTCGACCATCTCCTGCGGCGTCTGGCCGACTTCGCCGCGAACCCATGCCAGGAGTCTGCGTAGGTGGTTGGTCTGCGCCCGCGTCAGGTTGGGCTTCATCGATCACCTCCCGGCGTACCGCGCCAAACGAAGTCGCCCTTGTCCTCAGCCATCAGTGGCTCGCTGGCTTTGCACGGACACTCGAGCCCAATCAGGTGTTCGGCAACAGGTCGCCAGAAGTTGCGGACCACTCCGTTCGGGACGTGGTTGTCTTCCTCGGCGCCATCGATTTCGAAGTCGGCAAGCACCTGCTTTGCATCACTGGAACTGCAGCGCTTCCCGTCACGGCTGATACTGATGTGATACTCCGGCCCTTTGTCGGGCTCGCCCGGATCGGTGGCCACTTCGACAGCGGAAATGACGTTCAGCCCCCTGGCTGGGTGGCGGAATCGGCGCCCGGCATACCCGAGAGTTACCCACATCGGCGGCGGCGGCAGCTCTACCCAGCCGCGGTCAGCTTTCGGCTGTTTCGGGGTGATGATCTCGATCATTTGCCCACCTGCGGGCGTTCTTCCAGCGTGTCGGCCCAGCCGGGGAAGAAGCTCAGCCCGCGAGCCTCGCGAATCCCGAAGTCGCTATCCCAGCCGTCATAGCTGCCAAACGTCTCGGTGTGCGGCCGGCGCTTGAACCAGCACCAGCGGCCATCGCTGTCCATCGCCCGGTAGTTGTAGCCATCCGGGGCCTCGGCCCAGCTGGGCGGCGGTGGGTTCGGGATGGTGGTCCCGATGCCGTGCGCACGCTCGGCCGCACGGATTGCCCAGGTCCCGTAGTCCTCCGGCGTCCAGCCGTCCTGCAAGGTCGGCAGGAGACCGGTCACTGTGGTGGCTGGCAGCGGCGCGCGCTGCAGAATCGCAATGGTCTGTGCTGCCCGTTCGAGTAGCTCGGCGCTGATCCGGTCGGTGGTGGTCCCGCCCGGCTGGCGGAGCGTGGCTGCTGCCGAGCGAAGCTCAGCCATCTGCGCGTAAATTTCAGACGCTGTCATGCCACTCTCCTCGTGCAATTTACGGCCGTAATCGCTGCCAGTACCTTCAGCTCGCTCTTAGGGATGAACTGGCCCAGCTCCATCGCCGAGAGGTAGTACACATACAGTCCCTTTGACCCTCGGTCCTGCACGTAACGCACGACCTGCCGGCCATGCAGTTCGAGGACATAGATGCCGTCGTAGCGCCATTCAGTGCGGGACAGGTCTGCGAGCAGAACGTCACCCTTTTCAAAGCGCGGTGCATTGAGGTTGTCCCGCACCAGGATGTGAGCGCAGCCCTCGGCCGGCGGCGGGAATGCCACCGACGTATGCACTTGGAGTGCTGCCGGCACAGCCTCGCGAATCGTCATCACGTTCATGCCATCGCTCCTTTCACTTGCATGGCCCGCAGCCGCTTGAGCAGCAGGTGGTAGGTCCAGTCGTCGCACTTGCGAATGTGCTTCCACGCCTTGCGTCGCGCGGTCCCTGGCGTGATGGGCCGGCCAGCTTTCTCGGCCTCCTTTGCGAAGTCATCGGCAGCAACCTGCACTGCCGCATTCAGTTCAGCTACCGCCTTACGTTCCTCTGCATCTTTCTGGCGCTTGACTTCGCGCTCGCGCGCCTTTGCACGTCGAGCCTGAGCAGCCTCGTTGTACCGACGGTCGTCCCTCTTCTTCGCGGCGGCGAGTTCGCGGGCGGGAAATGCCAGTGGCAGCATCTCGGTTGTGTCGTCGCAGGCTGTGGCGAACCAGTGAACCCCGCGCCGCCGGTGGTAGATGGCTTCGCCGAACATGCAATAGGGGTGATCGGGATTTGGATCATCCGGGGTCCAGCCCAGCTCCCGTGCCCGGGTGATCAGCGCAGGAGCGGCAACCTCTTCCACCACAACTCGTCCAGCATCGTCGTGGTAGCAGAGGCGGAACGTTTCGTCCTGATGCTCCGCCAGCCAGACGATGCCGGGGAGCATGTAGGAGACCAGGTCGCGGCCGGTCAGCCCCCGCGCCAACAGGCGATCGATGGGGCTCGTGTCGGCGCTCATAGGACCCCCTCCGCCACCTTGCACAGTGCGACGGCGCGCTCGTGCGTCATGCTTACGGCTGCTGCAATGCCCCGCGGGAACTCCTCGTTGCCAAGCGGACCGTTCTCAATCACGAACTGCAGCAGGTCCCTCATGTCAGCGACGCCCACGTACAACTCGTGAAGCGCCTGGGTTACGGCTTCGCGGCTCTCGCCGTCATGGGTACTGGTCGCTGCCCGGCTCACTGCTCCACCCCCACCGCAGCGGCAGCAGTGTCGAGAATCTCGCCGATATGCACGACCGCCAGTGCGGCGTGGTCGGCAATGACGTTCACTGAGGACGACTGAACGTCGCTCAGGTCGCCCTCGCACAGAATGTCGGTATACGCGGTCAATTTCCGGAGGTGCAGCCTGATGAGATTCATCTGCCCAGCGTCGAGGGACACTGCGGGGCTGCCCGGGGATACACTGTTGTTGGCCATGTCTGCTTCCTTGATCTCGTCGATTGCGGGGCGGCTTGGTTGACGGCTCGGGCGTTGGCGCGCTCGGGCCGTCACTGTTTTGGTGCGGTGATTTCCAGATGGCGCGGCGCCCGGATACCGATTCGGGCCTTCCCGTCGCGCGCTGCGAGAACGACGAGGTGGATGCTCTCCCCGATGTGGATCTCGCCTTCCTCGTATTGCTTGATGACACGGCATCCGGAAGCGGGGTGATCGCTACCCTGGGGTGGCGTCGGAATTTTCCTACTCACTTTTCAGGTTTCCTTGGTTCTGGTCGGCGTGAGAAACTGCAAAAGTTGGGGCAGATGCGTCACTCGGTACGGCAACGCAAAAAACGGCACCGGGATGGTTCGCGGCGACGATCTCTGCGATTCGCAGTGGCACAACAGCCGACGCCGTGAGGACGACTAGGATCCAACCCACGCGAATCAGCGTAGAGACCTTGCGGTCCGATCCGTGGGCGTAACCGGCCTTAATGCAGCGGCGGTTAGAGTTCATCCCGGCAACCTCGAGCGCGTCCCAAGGCGGTAGCCGAATCCGCCTCGAAAGCAGCGGAGACGATGCTCAACCGGCAGCAGTAGGGGTCGACGTCCGGGAATGCGACCAGGACAGTCGCCTGGTCGGCATGATCAAGAAGGCTGAAACCTCGGCTCGGAAGACGGCTCTCATAGCGCTTCCGAAGGGTGTTCAGTTGGCGCACCAGCCTGTGCTTACTGCGCCAGGTGTCCCTTGTTGCGTGCATCTCTGTGGCTCCCATCAACCGCGGGTTGCGGCGACAGGGTTAGATTAGGCATTGCTAATCGAAGACGCAATAGGGATCGCTAATTTACTCTGACTAATTTCTAAACTCGTTCAGAAATGCGCATTAGGCGATCTGACGCGCGCTGTACTGGACCACCGCCTTGCCCGCGATGAACAAGTCGTCCGGTGCCGCGTAGGGCGGGAAGAGCGGGTTGGCGCTAACGATGTACACGCCGTCGGACCGGCGCTGCAGCCCCTTGATCTGAGTTTCGCCGCCAATGTTGATCACGTAGATGGCATCGCCGTCGAAGTAGTCGACGGCGGTGTCGACCATGACTACGTCGCCGTTGTTGATGATCGGTGCCATCGACGGGCCTCGGCCAGTGATGAGCTTGAGCCGGCCTGGTTTCGGCAGATAGCCCAGGCGTTGCCGGATATCCCACTCGGCGTAATCCATGCTCCGAATCACTTCCGGGAATTCCTCATTCACGACCCCTGCGCCCATGCCTGCTGCTCCATCAAGTAGCTCGAGGCGAAGGTATCCGGGTGGTGTCTCACGGACGGAGAGCGGCGGCGCGTCCGGAGCATCGTCGATAGACCCCTCGCCTGTAGCAAGCCACAAGGCCGGCACCCCAAGGACACGCGCAGCCTTGACCAAGGCATCTCCCCTGATCGACTGCGATTTCCCGCTCAGCCAGCCGCTCACACTCGGGGCGGAAACCCCAGCGGCCTTGGCCAGTTCAAGTTGAGAGACGCCTGCGCGCGCCAGCGCCGTGCGAAGCCGGGTTGAGAGATCCATGGTTAGGGTCTGTGAATGGAATTAGGCAATGTTACGCACGAAGTCGTTGTAAAGTAAATTAGGAACTGCTAATCTCCTTCGCCATGACCACGACTACCCACGTTTCCGCGATCAGCGATCCCGTACAGGCATCGCAACTGATCGATTCCCTCGGGGGCACGAAGCGAGTCGCTGCCTTGTGCTCCGTCAGAGCCCCTTCAATCAGCCAGTGGCGCAGGCGGGGTATTCCCCGGCCCTGGGCGCTGTTCTTCCAAGCCAAGTTCCCCGACAAGTTCGACGCCGATGGCAATGTCGTAGCCGGGGCTGACCCAGTCGCGGCTGGGTAATCAACTCTGCTGAGGCCGACGGAACGGCCCGGGCGCAGTGAAGGAAAGCGTGCATCCCTGGCGTGGTAGTGGCCGCTCGGGTGTCTGGCGCGAGAACCCAACGTCCAGATACGACGAAGCCCCCGCTGTCGGGCAGACATGCGCGGAGGCTTCGTTCAGAGCGAGGCCACTATGCCATACCACGAATCCGATGCAAACCTGCATGGCCAGGGACCGCGTCCCTATGGCGAAGTCATGCAGGAAGCGCTTACTCGCATCCAGGAGCGCCATGCCAGGCCCTTGGTCAAGCTGCAGGAGCGCCTTCCCGACGGCCGAATCGCGGTAGAGATCTACGACCGGACCCGCCCGGGCGACGAACCCACCTACGACTTCTACTGTTCCGGCCCGCAGCAGGCGCTGGAGTGGATCCAGCAAATGTCAAGCAAGCGCTGGATCACCGCAGAGCACTTGGGCGCCTTCGCCACGTTGATGATTGCCGCATTCCCGGAAGTCTCGGGGGCATCGGCGTGAGCGTTCAGGCGATGACATGGGCGCTGGACCAGCAGGACGTGACCGACTCGATTTCCCGACACGTGTTGCTCTGCCTCGCCAACTATGCGGACAAGGACGGCAAAAACGCATTCCCGTCGGCATCCACGCTCGCGCAGGACACCGGCTTGGCGGTTCGCACGGTGCGTGTCCGGCTCGCCCAACTGCTGGAGGCGGGCATCATCAGGAAGGGCAATCAGGTGATCGTGGCTGCCCACATCCCGGCTGCCGATCGCCGTCCCGTTTGCTATGACCTCGTCATGTCACGGGGTGCACCACATGCACCCCGTGAGGGGGAACGGGGTGCATGCCACGACACCAACGGGGTGCACGCCACGACCGAACGGGGTGCACGGCGTGCACCCAATCCGTCATATAACCATCAGAAAGAAAACCGTACCCCTGTAGTCCCCGGCGGGGACGACACAGCTGATTCGCTTGCTCTGGAGAATCCGGCCAGCGAGGAAGGAACCGATCCCCTCGAGGCCATCGTCACGGCGTACAACCGCATCTTGGGAAACCGCCCAGGTTGCCGAGCCAGCCTCACGACTACGCCGAAGCTCTCCCGCGCGCTGGGTAGAGCCTCCACCTTGGCGCAGACGGTGTGCAAGCAGCATGGGCTGGTGTTTGAGCCGGCCGAGTTTTGGGAGGTCTACTTCACGTCCTGCCTGGACGACAAGTGGCTGCGTGGCGACACGCCCAACCCCAACAACCCCAAGTGGAAGCAGAGCCTGCCGACGCTGATCGATGAGGACCGGTTCGCGCAGATCATGGACACGGTCCTGTCGGAGATGCTGGAGGGCCGGGAATGAGGCGCGAGGACTTTGACGCCGAATCGGCCGTGCTCGCTTGCCTGCTTCGGGACGGGCAAGCGTACTGGCGGATCGCCGACTTCCTGTCGTGCGACGACTTCACCAACGCCGGGAACCAACGGTTGTTCAGGACGCTCCAGCACGAAATCACCGCAGGACGACCGACCGACGCAGTCACCATCGGCGAGCTCGATGGTGGGTTGGCCACCCTTGCGCTGGATATCGATTCGACCTCCATCGGCAACCCGAGGTTCATCCGCAGCTATGCCGAGTTGGTCAGCAAGCGACAGCTGCTGCGCCGACTCCGCGCAGCCGGCCGCATGATCGCCAATCTTGAGCCGGACGAGGATGTTTTCGGCGAGGCGCAGCGAATCCTGGCCTCGTGCGCACCACGGATCACATCGGGTGGCCCGAAGCACATCAGCGAGTTCGTCCGTCAGTCCATGCGCGGCCTGACCGATCGCGCGCATTCTGACCGTGATCTCACGGGCGTTCCGACCGGCTATGCCCCATTGGATGACTTGACCGGCGGCTGGCAGCCAACGGACCTGATCATCATCGCGGCGCGGCCCAGTGTGGGTAAGTCCGCGTTCTCGCTGCAGTCGATCCTGCATGGCACACGGCCAAAGGAAGGTGTGAACGGCTTCATGGCGTCACTGGAAATGTCGGGCGAGCAGTTGGCTGATCGGGCTATTTCCCACATCGGTCGGATCAACGCCGTACACATCCGTCGACCGAAGTTGATGGAGGAGGATGAATGGGACCGGTCCGCTCCAGCGGCCAAGACGCTGATGGAGCACTCGCTGTTCATTGACGAATCCTCGGGCCTGAACGTCGAAGGCATCTCCGCTCGCGCCCGCCAGTTGCACTCGGAGAACCCGCTGGGCTTGATCGCAATCGACTACCTGACCTACATCGACCTGCCTCGCAGGGAGACCACGGAGCAAGGCATTCAGCATGTCACCCGGAGTCTGAAGGGGCTCGCCAAGGAGCTGCGAGTTCCGGTGATCTTGCTTTCGCAGCTGAACCGCGACGGCGACGACGAGCCCAACCTGAAGCACCTGCGCGGGTCCGGCGCGATCGAGCAGGACGCTGACGTGGTGATCTTCCTCCATCGCCCCGACAAGTCCCGCCGCGACGTTGTGAAGGTCAAGGTCGAGAAGCAGCGCAATGGCGCCCTGGGCGAGTTCTACCTGAACGCGATGATGGAGAGGCAGCGCTTCGAGCCTATGGATTGGAACCCGCCGGCTGCACCAGAGCGTAAAACGCTGCGCTCGGTAGGTGCAGCACGGCAGCCAAACCTGCGGAAAAACTGGCAGGAGCGTGACGATGAGTAACTACATCCCTTCGGGGTCTCAGGCACTTCGTCTCTTTGCCGACACCCTCGACCAGCAGGCGGACCGGCTCGACCGCCTGTTGTGGCGGGATCGGGGACAGCGGTCTACGACCGCACAGGCGTACCGCACCTCGGCATCGCTGGCGCGGCAACAGGCGGTGAAGTTGGAGCAGATGGAGAGGCTGGCCGCTGCGCGCGCTGGAGGCGGGAAATGAGCCTGTCGCTGAAGGAGCAGCTGAAACACTGGGGCCACTACCAGGAACATCGGTTCTGCGCACCGCTCGCCCCGGACGAGGCGCCGAGCAGGGACGAACACCCGCTGGCCCGGGCTCAGCAGTTCGCTCAGGGCACGAAGCGTGAACGTCCACCATTGCTCCGTGACGGACACGACCGGCGCATGCTGCTGGGGGCCGGCGCCGGCCGGGTGAATCGCAACGGGGCAGTGCTGCCCGTCGCGCCCTGGGCGGTTGATCCGATCCCATGCACTGAGACCCGCACGCTGGTCTCCCGATCAGCCACCGCCGCCGTGATGGTTGGTTCGCCAGACGAGTATCGATGGATCGACCGCGCGCTGTCCGACCTCTACCGGCAGAACATGGTGCGCGCGCTGGTGGTGCTGGAGGAGTTCACCGGGCGGGGCAGCCAGGCACAGCGGGCCGCAGCCGTCGCCAAGAAGCTCGGCGCCGCATTCACGAAGTGGCAGTACCGAAAGGAGCTGGACAAGGGCATGGCGTTTATGGAGGCGCGGCGCGCATGAGGGATCTGACTTTGGCACAGGCCGCTCGCGATGCGGTGTACCTCTGCGCAGCCTGCGGCGGCGATGGGATCGTCCGAATCAGCGTCACCCGAAACCCCGAAGGAAGCATCCGCCGCCGGCCCAACCTGGTTGCCGCCCAATGGGCTTGGGTGGGTAGCGAATCGCGAGCAAAGCTGCTCGTGCGCCGGCTTCGCAGGCAGTGGGCATCGCGACACGCTCTTGGCGAGGGCTACCGGTTCGACTACGGGTCGGAGGGTGGTGTATTTCGAGCGGGGCTGGATGCGGCGTTCCGTGAGGTGGCCAAGGCGGTCCCGCAATGGGAGAAGCTTGGGCCGGATTCGCTGGTGGTGCTGAAGGCCAGAAGGGCTGGACGCAACTGGCCAAGGGCGTAATCACCGGGATTCCGGTGATTCTGGAGCGTATCCAGAACTGGATAGGCCTAGGGAGATAGACGGAAATCCGTCTATCTTCCGATCGGCGGAACTCTCCGCCGATCTTCTGGGGCGGGATCCACGATTCTGGCTGGGAACTGCCGGGATTTCGGCAGCTGTGTGAAGGTCTGGTTGAAACGCGACCTTTCTCCGGTTTGAAACCGGGCAAACAACCGCCCCCCATACGGAGGACGGTTGGGTTTGGTCAGCGAGGCGGCACCAGATACTTGCCGTTCTTGAGGCCATCGAGGATCGCGTCCTTCACCTTGCGGAACTCGTCCTCGGCCGTGCGGTAGAGGTTGTCCGGCAGGTTTGCCTCAACGAGCCGCCCCTGCAGCTGCGTGCGGCCCATCTCGAAGTTCATTTTCAGGACGTCCGCCATTGCGGCCGGCTCGTTCCTGCGAGGGCTGCCGATGAATGCCAAGAGCGCCCGCTCTTGGGCAACGTCGCGGCCAATAGAGCGTGCGAGTTTCGTCTGATCGTCCGTGTTCAAGCGCGGTTCTCCGCTGTGGGATGAGGCCCAATCGTATCGCTTCTGTCCAGTTTTAGGGCGGCGCAGTGGCGTCAAAACAACGGCGCATTTTTATCGAGAACCGCTGCTAGTATGCGGAAGGTCCAGGATTGGCCGGGGCCGCCAAGGAGCTGGTTATGAATACTGAGAATACTGAACACGCCGGAAGCGACGCAGCGGATTCCCCGCAGGAGTCAATCCTCAACCCAATGCAGTACTCGGATGGCATTCTGCAGATGATTGCTGCAATGGCTCTGGATGGAGTGTCACTGCCGATTACGGTCAACGTCGGAGGCCTGCTTGTCTGCGGCGAAACCATGTCTGGCAAAGACTACATGCGTCAGACCACCGACCAGTTGAAGCAACGCTGCCCGGATGAGGTGACGGCAAACTACTTTGAGAGTGCATTCGAGCAGTTCGCTGCACCGTACGAGAATCTAGAGGACCTTAATATTGGCTTCCTCCACATGAAAAACGTGAGTTATCACTCTGCTGCCGTTGCCGAAGGTGTGCCCAACGGAGCAATTGTTAAGCCTCTTTGGCGCGGTCGTATTAGCCAGATCGACGGGTTCAACTTTGGCCGGCTGGGCGTCTCCCACCCTAGCCAAAGCTGACCAAACGGGGGCCCAGTCGCTTGGGCCCTCCCAGCCATTGCTTGCAGATAGTCGGCAATCTGCACAGGACCCTGAGCGGACTCGCCGCACACACCCACCATGCCCGCACCCAACCTGAAGCCGTGTGTACAAGGCCGCCCGGCCTCCCATCGATGCAGTCCCGAAAAAGGCGCTATGAGTTAGTACTTGACCGTTGCCAACATGATGGTACAGTTCTAGGCAAGGTGGGGAGAGTCCCATCTACGCGGCTCGCCAATCGGCGGGCCGTTTGCGTATCTGGCTCCGTAACTCCGGAAAATGCCGGAGTTGAAGGGCTAGCACGCCAGCGCAATCCGCGCCCATCCGTAAACAAACAGGGCGGCGCCCCGATGCCTGCAAGCACCGGAGCGCCGCCGCCGTACACGCGTTTCAGCCGCGTGCCATTGGCTCAAGCCCTGCCGCTCTCCGGAGAGCGAGTGAAGCTTGCTTAACTAGTGTCGCATGAGCTGAGATTTGAAGACCAAAACACTGTTTCCCTGGCCGGGTGGCAAGACACGCCTGGCGAAGCATCTGCTGCCGCTGATCGACGAGCGGCCACACACCTGCTACGTCGAAGCCTTCGCCGGCAGCGCCGCCATGCTGTTCGAGCGTGCACCGGCCAAGATTGAAGTCCTGAATGACACGCACGGCGAGCTGGTCCGGCTCTACCGCGTGGTGGCCAACCACCTGGACGAATTCGTTCGGCACTTCCGCTGGTCCCTGACGAGCCGGGAGATGTACCGGTGGGCCCAATTGCAGCACGTCGATACGCTGACTGATATCCAGCGCGCCGCGCGGTTCTACTACCTGCAGAAGCTGAGCTTCGGTGGAAAGGTGGACGGGCAGTCGCTGGGCGTTGGCCCGACGGCGGCAAAACGCATCAACCTGCTCCGGCTGGAACAGGATCTGAGTGATGCCCACCTCCGACTGCAGGGCGTCGTGATCGAGCAATTGACCTGGCAGCGCTGCATCGAGAAGTACGACCGGCCCGAAACGTTGTTCCTGCTCGACCCTCCGTACTGGGAGACCACGGGCTATGGAAGCGAGTTCGGCATGGAGCAGTACGAGATGCTGGCTGAAACCATGGGCCAGCTCAAAGGCCGGGCAATCCTGACTATTAACGACCACCCCGCCATGCGCGCGCTGTTCGATCGCTTCAGTCGGGTCAGCGTGCCGATCCGCTACACCGTGGGCGGTGGTCAAGGCGTTGCTCGGAGCGAGCTGATCTACACCACCTAGCCGGGCATTGGGTTCGGCCGGGTATCCATGCCCCGCTCAGCGCGGCGGGGCTGAACCTCCGCAGGAACCGAGATGACGCAGATCACTCCCCAACAGGCTGGCGGCGTGAACGTCGTGGCCTTCCTCGACATGCTGGCTTGGTCCGAAGGTACGGACAACGGCAAGCA
Organism: Stenotrophomonas sp. GD03958; assembly: GCF_029839005.1. NCBI lineage: Bacteria > Pseudomonadati > Pseudomonadota > Gammaproteobacteria > Lysobacterales > Lysobacteraceae > Stenotrophomonas > Stenotrophomonas sp. GD03958. The sequence goes on from NZ_JAOBZT010000002.1 coordinate 35,492, forward strand.
GGCCACCAAGGACCGCGGCTATGACGTGATCGTTGGCGGGCAGTTGTTCAAGAGCTACGCCGACCATCCGCGCGTGCTGGTGGACCTGCCGCGGCTGAAGATTCAGTCCACGGCAGCCGGCCGCTACCAGCTGCTGCGCCGCTACTACGACGCTTACAAGAAGACGCTCGGCCTGAAGGATTTCTCGCCGCTGAGCCAGGACCTGATCGCGCTGCAGCAGATCCGGGAGCGTCGCGCGCTGCCGCTGATCCAGGCGGGCAAGATCCCGGAGGCAATTAAGGCGGTCAGCAACATCTGGGCGAGCCTGCCCGGAGCTGGCTACGGCCAGCACGAGCAGAAGCTCGCCGACCTGTTGGCCGTGTACCGCAAGGCCTGCGGGACGGTGGCGCCATGATCGGGGTCGACGTGGATTGGCAGGCAATTGGCACAGCGGTCGGCGGCCTGATGGTTGGGGCTGGCGGTGTGGCGCTGTGGTGGCGCAAGCAGTTCGTAGAGACAGCCAGGGAAGGGGCCGAGGTCAACGTGATCCAGCTGATGCGCGAGGAAGTGACCCGGCTGGGCGAACGGGTTGGTCGCATGGAGGCCAGGGAGCTTCGCCTGATCCGCCACATCTACCGACTGGAAGGGTTGATGCGCGCGGCCGGCTTGGAGCCGCCGCCGTTTGACCCGGACAGCGACACGATCAGAGCAGGAGGTTCGGAATGAACGACAAATGGAATCCGCGCCTGTGGCTGCGGGACTGGTTGAATAAGCCTTCGAAGGCAGAAAGGAGGGCCAAAGATACTCATTCGGCCCTCATGGATCTATGCAAAGAGACGAGCCTTACGGATCCCATCCGACAGTTGCTGAAATGACCTTTTCAGCTTTGTCGCGCATAGCGGCATATTTGGCTTTGCCGATGGCGTGTGCGGATGAGGCGGAATCGCCTTCAAGTGACTCAGCGGCCTTGTAGAAGAGGTTCTCCTCTTCCTTCATCAGGTGGTCGATAGCGATCCGGAACTTGTGAGGCTCTGGATGCGTGGTAATCAGCGCGGATAGCAACAGCTCGAGTGCGCGTTGTTTCCCTTGTGCCTCAAATCCTGTCAAGAAGCTCTTCTCGTCAAAACCAACAATCTCAGTCATTTCGCCCTCCTTGGGCTGTGTCGGTAGCACGCACAGCGTACCCCAGGGAGGGCGACCCATTTATGTAGGTGCCCCATGCTGGACCCACTGCGCCCTTACGCCGACCTGCTCAAGCTGCTGGCGGTCCTGGCGCTGGTCGGCGGCTTGTTCGTTACGGGCTGCCAGCACGGCAGCGACCACCAGGCTGCCAAGGATCAGGAAACCATCGCCAAGGCCGACAACGCGCGCGCTGCCGCAGAGGCTGACGCTGCAGAGAACCTTCGTGCGGCCAACGCCTGCGGCCTCCTGCTGGAGGACGTGAACCGGCAGACGCAGGCATCGATCGATGCTGCCGCGCGTCAGAGGGCGGCAGCCGATGAAGCTGCGCGCCAGGCGGAAGCGGCGGCAGCCGAGAGCAAGCGCCGAGCCGACAAGGCTGAGCAGGCGCTGCAGGCCGCCAAGAGCAAGCCGGCATGCCGGTCCCAACTGGAGATGGCCCTATGCGCCGACATACCGCTGCTTTGATGCTGGTCGCTGCGCTGCCGCTGTGCGGGTTTGGCAGCTGCAGCAAGGCTGCCAAACCGGACATTCCCAAGGTGGTGTACGTCACGGTAGAGAAGCCGGTGGCGCCGCCCGCTGCGTTGACCCGGCAGTGCCCGATCACTCGGGCACAGGATCGGACCGTTGAACAGGTGGTGTCCGCCTACAACGCCAACATCCTGAGCCTGCAGCAGTGCAACAAGCAGTTGGGTGAGATCCGGGAGCTGAGCGTTGACCAGGTGAGGCGATGAACCGTCGGGTTCTGGCCCTTGGCCGGCTGAAGACCGGCGAGATGAACAAGACCGAGGCCGCGTATGCCGAGCACCTGCGCGCGCTGCAGGCGGCAGGCGAGGTGCAGTGGCACCGGTTCGAGGGCATGAAGCTGCGCTTGGCCGACAACACGTTCTACACCCCGGACTTTGCAGTCATGGCTGCCGACGGCGTCATGGAGTGCCACGAGGTGAAGGGCCACTGGCAGGACGATGCACGGGCCAAGATCAAGATTGCCGCGGCCATGTACCCATTCCGCTTCATTGCGGTGAAGGTCAGGCGCAAGCGCGACGGCGGTGGCTGGGAAGTGGAGGAGTTCTGATGGGCGGCCAGTGGCATGGTGGCTGTCATCAACCGTACTCCCAGACTTCGAAATCCCGGTTCCAGATTACGCAGTCCTTTGCCGCATCCGCGATGAGTCGAAGCGCGAGGATGCAGCCGTGTTTAGACGCGTATCCCTTCGGACTGACCGCGATTGGCACTGAGTTGCTGGCTAACAGCTGCCAGTGCCAGCTGCGTTGATGGTCTCTGTAGAGCTCGAATCGAGCCGTATGTTTACGTGGCATGTCTCTGTTCTCTCCACTGCAGGACGACTCGCAACTGAGTGTCTCACCCAAGGTTGAGCACGGTCCATCGGTAGATGGTCACGACGGCGGGGAAATGGGAATGGTCTGAGTGGTGGATACGCCGCGGCCTGGTACTGCGAACGACGAGGGTTGGTGATGGACGCTGCACGAATTGAAGAGGTAGCGCGCGCTGCGGCTGTCACGGCCCTGGCGGGGCTGATTGAGAGCAGCACCGACAGCCGTATCGACCGACTGGTCGGGATCATCGAGCAGCAAGGCAAGCAGATCGCCGAGCTAGCAATGCACGTTGGCTTGCTGGTGCAGGCCGTGGCGCAGCTGCTGGGCGAGGAGGCCGGAACGCCGGTGCATGACGAAGGTGCCGAGCCGGAGCGAGTCGACCTGGACGGGAAGCCCTACTGATGGCGGCGGGCCCGACCCAGCGCCGCGGCAGGACCCGACAAACAGGCGGCAGCGCCTTCGCACACCTGTATGGCACCGCGCGCTGGCAACGCACGCGCAAGGCGCAGTTGGAGCGTGAGCCGCTGTGCAGCAGGTGCAAGGCTAGAGGCCACGTCACGGTCGCCACGGTGTGCAACCACACCAACGGCCACCCTGCCGGCGAGACGGAGGAAATGTTCTGGACAGGCCCCTTCGACAGCCAATGTGCCAACTGCCATAGCAGTGACCAAGCCCGACTCGAGCGAGGCGCCGCGCAGGTCCGTGGGTGTGACACCGACGGTTGGCCGATCGGTCACTGACGGTTCCACGGTCCGTCGTTCCACGCCAACGGGTAGGGGGGGGCGAATTTATGGCGTTGGCCGGCTCCTAGACCGAGCGCCCCCCCAAACACGCGTATCCACAATTCACGGGACGACCCTCGAACGGGCACTCCCAGTCAAGAAATCCCGCATTTTCCCGAGGAATTCATGCCAAGGCCCCGATTGCCCGTCGCAAAGGCTGCGACAAGCGGCGCCGCCATCAAGAATCCCGGCCGGCACGCTGGCCGGAAGAAGCCGGCGGGCACACGAAGCTTGGGCGAGCCGTACAAGGCCATGACTGCGGCGGAGAAGCGGGCATGGAAGGAATTCGCGACGGAAATGCCCTGGCTCAACGCGAGCCACCGAGTACTGCTCCGCCTTGCCTGCCTCTGGACGGCTCGGATGGATGACCCGAAAGCCGAATTCGGCGTGTCAGCAACCCAGGCGCTCAGCTCGATCCTTTCAAAGCTGGGCGCCACACCTGTGGATGAATCGAAGGTCTCGCATGGCGGTGACGAAGACGACCAGGGCGAAGAATTCTTCGGTGGCCCCAGCTCCGGCCGACCGCACTAAGGCGTATGCGCTGGATGTGGTGGCTGGCCGGATCGTAGCCGGCCCCCATGTCCGAAACGCCTGCCGGCGCCACCTGCAGGACTTGATCGAAGGCCCCGAACGGGGCCTTTACTTTGACCACGAGGCTGCCGAGTACGCGTTCCGCTACTTCGAGAACGTCCTGATGCTCTCCGAGGGGCAGTTCGAGGGGCGGAAGTTCGAGCTGCACCCCTCGCAGGCGTTCATCATCGGCTCGCTCTTCGGCTGGAAGGGCGCCGACGGGCTTCGCAGGTTCCGCCGCGCGTACATCGAGCAGGGAAAGGGCAACGGAAAGAGCCCGCTGGCCGGTGGGCTGGGCCTGCTGGGGATGACGGCCGCAGGCGAGGCTGGCGCACAGATCTACTCGGCGGCGGCGAAGAAGGACCAGGCCGGCATCCTGTTCGCCGACGCGGTGAAGATGGTCAAGAAATCGCCGCTCCTGGCCAAGCGCATCGAGTTCGCTGGCGGTGAGGGTCGGGAGTTCAGCATGGCGCACCACGCCAGCGCGAGCTTCTTCCGGCCGGTGTCGCGCGACACGGGCCGTACCGGCTCCGGTCCTCGACCGTTCTTCGTGCTGGTCGATGAGGTGCACGAGCTTCCCGACCGGCGAATCATCGAAATGCTAGAGCGCGGCTTCAAGTTCCGCCGCGAGCCGCTGCTCTTCATGATCACCAACTCCGGCAGCGACCGGACCTCGGTGTGTTGGGAGGAGCACGAGCATGCCGTCAAGGTCGCCGCCGGCCATACCGAGGCGGTGAACGATCCGACCTTCGTCGGCGGCGTTATCGATGACCGCACCTTCAGCTACGTGTGCAGCCTGGACGACGGCGACGACCCGCTTGAGGACCCCAGCTGCTGGGCAAAGGCCAATCCCCTGCTGGGGATAACTATCACCGAGCAGTACCTGGCGGACGTGGTGGCGCAAGCCAAAGCGATCCCCGGGTCACTGAACGGCATTCTTCGTCTGCACTTCTGCGTGTGGACCGATGCGGAGACCGCCTGGATGACGCGCCCAACGCTGGAACCGGCGCTGGCCGACTTCGACCCGCGCATGCATGAGGGGCGCAAGGTCTACCTGGGCCTCGACCTGTCGCAGGTTCGCGATATCACCGCGATGGCTGCGGTCGTGGAGACCGGCACTGTACCGGTGGAGGTGGAGGTCGAGGGCGAGAAGCTGATCATCGAGAAGCCGACGTTCGACGCCTGGATAGAGGCTTGGACGCCCGGCGACACGTTGGATCAACGGCAATTGCAGGACAAGCTGCCCTATCGCACGTGGGTCAACGGTGGACACCTGCACGCGCCACAAGGGCAGGCCATCAACTTCCGGCACGTGGCCCAGGTCATGGCCGAGTACGACAGCCGCTATGACGTGCAGCTGGTCGCGTACGACCGCTACGCGTTCCGCCGCTTCGAAGAGGAGGTCAACGACATTGGCCTATCTGTGACCTTCGCGGAGCACCCGCAGGGCGGTTGCAAAAAGGGCAAGCCACTGGAAGCGGCGGTGGAAGCCGCCGAGCAGTCGGGGCAGCCAGTACCTGAAGGCATGTGGATGCCCGGATCGCTGCGCCTGCTGGAAGAGGCGCTGCTGGAGGGTCGCCTGCGCCTGCGCCGGAACCCGGTTCTGGTGTCCGCAATCATGTCCGCCGTCATCGAATCGGACCGCTGGGGCAACAGCTGGCTGTCGAAGGCCAGGTCGGCAAACAAGATCGACGCCGCGGTGGCCCTTTGCATGGCCATCGGCGCGGCACACGCCATGCCACCGGATGCCGGCGGCATAGACGACTACCTGGAAAACGGCTTCTTTGGACTGATCGGATGACTACCTTTCGCTGGTACAACCCGCTGAGCTGGCGGTTCTTCGGATACGACGACCCTGCCACCGGCAACTACGTGGAGGTCGACCTATCCACCGGTGGCCGAGGCACCAAGGCGGGCGTCCGGGTGACGCCCAAGAAAGCGCTGACGGTCAGCATCGTCTGGTCGTGCGTGAAGGTGCTGTCCGAGTCCGCCGCGGGGCTGCCTTGGAAGCTGTATGAGGACGCGGGCGGCCTCCGCCAGCTGGTCAGGGGGAGCAGCCCGCAGAGGCGCCGTCTGCTTCGCCTGCTGAGCAAGCCGAATCCGTTCATCAAGTGGCTGGACCTGATCAAGGCAGTCGTGGTGAACATGGCGCTGCGTGGCAATGCCTTCGCCATCATCCAACGTGACGACGATGGTGGATGGATCGGCCTGATTCCTGTGGCGGTGGATAGCGTCCGCATCGACACCGACGACGGCCTGATCTACTGGGCGACGATCAACGGCAGCGAGACGCCGGTCTCGCCGCAGAACATGCTGCACTTCAAGCTGTTCAGCCCAGATGGCATCACCGGCCTGTCGCCAGTCGAGTACCAAGCCGAAACCATCGGTCTCGCGCGCGCTGCGCAGGACTGGTCAGCGCGCTTCATGCGCAAGGGTGGCTTCACCGGTGGATACATCATTTACCCCGGCTTCCTGACCAAGGAGCAGCAGGCGCAGATCAAGGCGAAGTTGCCGGATATCCGTCAGGGCGATGTAGACGACCTCGGCAAGATGGCCATCCTGCAGGGCGGGCCGACGATCACGCCGGCCGGACTGACCCAGAAAGACAGCCAGTTCATCGAATCGCAGCAGTTCCAGGAAGAGGCGCTCGCCGGCATCTGGGGCGTTCCGCTGTACCTGACGAACCGCGCTCGCTCCACGTCTGTGCTGGGCTCCAATCTGGAGCAGCAAACCAGCGGCTTCGTCACCTTCGGCCTGAAGCCTTACCTCGACGCGATCGAGAGCGAGATCAACGACAAGCTGTTCGCTGATGGCGACATGTTCGTTGAGGCTGTCGTGGAGGGCCTCCTGCGGGCCGACAGCGGCGCCCGTTCTACCTACTACAAGACGGCCCTTGGCGGCTCCGGCGGCTCTGGCTGGATGACGATCAACGAGGTTCGGGTGAAGGAGAACCTGCCTGTGCTGGAAGGCGAGCAATACAACCAGGTCACACGGTGGACCAGCAACAAGCCCGATTCCAGTAACGACGACCCAACGGGAGATCCCGCCAATGCTTAGCAAGTATTCCTGCCCGTTCGAGGTAAAGGCGGCCGACGATGCCGGCAACTTCGAGGGCTATGCCTCGGTGTTCAACAACGTGGATCTCGGCGAGGACCTGATCCTCCCGGGTGCCTTCGTCAAGGTGAAGACGACTCGAACTGGCCGACTGCGCCTGGCGCTGTACCACAACCTGACCCGGCTGATCGGCGATGCCGAGTTCAAACAGGACGGCAACGGCCTGCACTTGAAGGGCAAGGTCAACCTCAACGTCAGCTACGCCAAGGACGCCTACGAGCTGATGAAGGCCGGCACCCTGGACGAAATGTCAGTCGGCTTCAACACGTTGGAGGACGCGATCGAGAACCGCGAGGGGCGGCGGGTGCGCGTCATCAAGAAGGCCGAACTGTGGGAGGCATCGGTCGTTCCATTTGGCATGAACCCGGAAGCACAGGTGATGAGCGTCAAGTCCGACGTTCGCGCCTTCGAATCGGCCCTGCGCGAACGCATGGGGCTGTCCCAGAAAGAGGCGGCGGCCGTCGCCTCGCTCGGCTTTCCCGCGATCCACCGTGACGGTGGCATTGGGGACACGGAGACCGTGAAGCAGCTGAAGCAACTCGGCACATCCATCGAATCCATTTTCAAAGGTATGAACCAATGAGCGAGAACATCAGTGATATCCGTGAGGGTCTGGAAAAGCAGCTGAAGGACGGCTTCGCCGGCCTGCAGAAGAAGTACGACAGCGCCTCGGCCGAGATCGAAAAGGGCAACCAGGTCACCACTGACTTGAAGAAGCAGATCCAGTCGGCCACCGACGAGATCCAGAAAGTCGTCGACAAGGTCCTGAAGCTGGAAGAAAAGGGCATCGGCCTGGGCAACCAGCCCGGCACGAAGAAAGGCTTCATCGACTTCATCAAGGGCAACGACGAGTACAAGGCGCTGCAGGGCCGTGAGAAGTCGGCCGCCGAGATCGAGGTCAAGAAGGACGATCTGGCGTCCATGCAGGAGACCAAGGCGGTCACCAGCGCAGGCATCGTCGTGCCGAACTTCGATCCGACGATCCAGCCGGGCATCCGCCAGGAACTGCGCATCCGCGACCTGATCCCGTCGATCTCCGTCACCGGCCAGAGCTACACCTACTTCCGCGAGAAGCTGCACACCCGCGGCGCCGGCCCGGTCGGCGAAGGCGGGGCCAAGCCGCAGAGCAACGTTACCTTCGAGCAGAAGACCGACCTGGTGAAGAAGCTGGCGGTCTGGATCCCGGTCACCGACGAAGCGCTGGACGACGTGCCGCAGATGTACGGCTACCTGCAGCAGCTGCTGCGCTACGACCTGAAGCTGGAAGAAGAAGTTCAGATCCTGAAGGGCGACGGCCTGGGCAACAACCTGCCCGGCCTGATGACTGACGCCACGCTGTTCGATGACGCCCTTTCGAAGGCGAGCGACACCTCGATCGACACTGTCCGCCGCGCCATCTACCAGGTGCGCAAGCAGTCGAAGCTGTCGGCCGACGCCACGGTGATGACCGAGCTGGACTGGATGAACATCGAGCTGGAGAAGGACAGCCAGAACCGCTACCTGTTCGCCAACCTGCAGGGCTTCGTTACCCCGATCCTGTGGGGCCGGCCGGTGGTCGCCTCGGACAGCATGGACGAAGGCGACGGCACCACCACCGGTGGCGAGTTCCTGGTCGCCAACTTCCAGCGCGGCGCCACGATCTACGACCGCATGAGCTTCCTGTTCAAGGTCGGCCTGATCAACGACGACTTCGTGAAGAACCAGCGCGTGTTGCTGGTGGAAGAGCGCCTGGGCCTGGCTAAGCGCCGCGTCGAGGCATTCGTGAAGGGCCGCTTCAAGCCGCAGGCGTGATAGCGAGCTGATCCCGAACGAGGCCGGCCACGCGCCGGCCTCTCTCTTTCTATACGGAGCAGGAACATGAAGATCAAAGCCGAATGGGGCTTCCGCGGCGACGCCCCGAAGCTCAACGCCGAGTCCGCCGATGTGAAGGCTGGCGACGTGTTCGACGGCGTGGATCCGGAATACGGACACGCGCTGGTCGGCAAGGGCCTGGTGGTACAGGTCCACGAAGGCGCCGCACCCCAGGAGACGAAGCCGGCCAAGCCCAGCGAACTGAAGGCGGGCGAGGGCGACGGCGTGGACGGAACTACCAGCACCGACGCAGTCCCAAGCACAGCCGCACCGGCGGTCGATGGTGCTGCTTCCGGTGAAGCTGTCACGGCCGGCGCTGTTGCCGACGCCGTCGCAGGGAGCCCGGCAGCCGATCAGGTCGGCGCTGATGAAAGGGCGCTCCTGATCCAGCAGCTGGAGGCCGCTGGCGTCGAGTTCGATCGCCGCTGGGGCGCTGCTCGCCTGGCAGCGGTGTTGGCCGAAGCCCAGAACAAGGATCCCGAGTAATGGCAATCACCCTCGACCTCGCGCTTGTGCGCGAGCAGTGCCGCGTTGTCGATGAGATCAGCGATGCGCTCCTGCAGACGTACGTAGACGCGGCCCTCGTGCACGTGGAGATGCACTGCGATCGCCGCCTGGTTGAGGGTGAGCCGTCCGGCGAAGAAGAGATGGCGCTTACGGCGGATGTGCACCAAGCGGTTCTGTTGATGGTCGGCAGCTGGGCGGAGAACCGCAGTGCCCTGGGTGAGCTGACCTCGGAGATTGCCCTCGGGGTGTCACGACTTCTTTGGTACAGGAAGCGATTCTGATGGCTACTTCAGCAGGCCAGCGCCGTCACCTGATCCGCTTCGAGCGCGCAGTCGATGTCCGCGATCCGCTAGGTGGGCCGCCCAAGAAGGAATGGCAGCTCGTCGCCGAGGCGTGGGCAAAGAAGACGAACCAACTCAGCGCGACGGCCGAGGCGGTCGCCGCAGGGGCGGAGCGATACCGCGAGCAGGTCCGGTGGGACATGCTCCCACGCCATGTCGAGCCCACTTGGCGCATTGTCGAGCGGGGCAAGCCTTATGCGATCAAGAGCATTGCACCGAGCAACGACGGTAGTGAGATGGCGATCATCGCCGTAGCGGGGTTGGGCAATGGCTGAGCAAGTGTCCATTCACGGTCTGGATGGCCTGTTGCGCTCGCTGCGGGAGGCCCCCAAGGCCATCCAGGGCAGGGCAGTCCAGGCCGGCATGCGCAAGGGCGGCAATGTCATCCGGGACGACGCCAGACGCCGGGCGCCGAAAGCAACAGGCTTCATGGCGTCTCAGATCGTCACCCGCCGGGCCAACTCCAAGAGCCGGCAGCGCGCAGGTGTAGGCCGAGGCGGCGAGTACTTCACCGTAGGCGTTAAGACGGGGCGTCGCCGCAAGTACGCCAACACCAAGCGCAACCGGCGCCGTGGCCGCGTTGGGAAGGTCTACGAGGAGTCTGGGTGGGCCTATTACTGGCGGTTCGTGGAGTTCGGCACCAAGAACATGCGGGCGTCTCCCTTCCTCACACCCGCCGGTGAGACGAAAGGACCGGAAGCGGCACAGGTGATCATCAATGAGACCTGGGCGGCGCTCGACAAGCAGCTGAAAAAGGATGGCTGGCGATGATGGTTCCTTTGATCCAATCCCTGCTGGAAAACGATGCGGCAGTCCGGCAGGTGCTCGGCGATCCTGTCCGCCTATTCCTGGGTAGTGCGCCCCAGAACACGCCGCTCCCCTACGCGACGTGGGAGGTGGTTAACGGATCGCCAACGGCGATGCTGTCCGAACCGCCGCCGGCTGACGGCTGGCGGGCCCGCATGACCGTATGGGGCGAGGTCCTCAGCCAAACCAACGCCGTTGGCGTCGCTATCCGCGACGTGGTGGAGCGCGTGGGCAGCATCGAGTCGTACAACCCGACGCCCGACAACGACGGCACGGATTCGGTAGGCATTTCATTCGACGTGCGGCTCCTGCAACTGCGCTGATCCACACAACGGCAACCCACTGGCCCCGCAAGGGGCCTTTTTCATGCCCGGCGACGGGCGCAACACAAGGAAATCCCTATGGGACAGGTAATCAAGTCGAAGCACTCCCAGCTGTTCGTCGCCATCGGCGCGGCCGAGGTCATCAAGGTGACCCGCCTGCGTTCGGTCGGCTTCCCCGATGGCCAGGCATCGGAGATCGATATTTCCGACTACGACGACGACTGGGACCAGTTCGTCGCCGGCCGCAAGCAGACCGGCAGCACCAGCATCGAGATCATCTACGACAGCGTCGACCACGAGAAGCTGGAAGAGCTGCATGAGACCGGTGCCGTCGTGAACTGGCTGGTGACCGCGCCGCTGTCGGAAACCGAAGGCGTGGCCAAGCCGACCGCCGTTGCCGGCAAGATCACCCCGCCGGACACCGTGCTGTCCAAGCAGTTCGACGGCTTCGTGCAGAACTTCGCGGTGACCAGCCAGGACAACGACGTCTGGAAGGCGACGATCACCATCCGCGGCTCCGGCGCCGTCACCACGCACCGCCCGACGCCGTAAGGCCGCGTCAACGGCGCCCACCCAGGCCCGCTCCGGCGGGCCATCTCTCTGACAGGGCGCGCGGATCCTCCGCGTGTTAGCCGTGCGCGGCCCGCGCGCCCTGTCGCCATTCAAGGAAACGGCCAATGAGCAAGACCAACGACACCCCCCAAACCCAGCCGCAGCAGCCCCTGAGCGTCCTGCAGTCGTTCACCAACCTGGGCATGTTCGCGTCCAAGGACGTGCATGCCGACACCATTACCCTGCCCAATGGAGCCAAAGCGCAGTTCCACGTGCGCGAGCTGCCGGATGCGGAGTTCCGCAAGCTGTGGGGTGAAGGCGACCGCGCCAAGCTGATCGCAGCGACCATCTGCGACGAGGACGGCAAGCCGGTAATGAACGTGGAGCAGGCCGCCCAGCTCAAACCGCTGGTTGCCGCTGAGCTGCAGCGCGTCGCCATGAAGCATTCCGGCTTCGGCGAGGATGCTGCGCAAGCCCAGGCTGACGCGGGAAACGGCTAAGGCAGCGCGGCGAGGACTGGTTCTGGAAGGTCCTCGCCGGTCACCTGCACCGGACGGTGTCGGACTTGCGGGCGACCATGTCGCGCCGCGAGTTCCTGGAATGGTGGGAGTTCCACAAGCGGAACCCCATCGACCCCTTGAGCCTGCACATCAAGCCCGCTGCCTTCGCCGCGTATATCACCGCCTCGCACAGCCAGGGCGGGACAAAGCGCTCCTTTCAGCACTACCTCGACGCTCTCGTGCCACGGTCCGATGAGGACGAGGCGCAGGACTGGTTCGATGGACTGGGATGACCATGACCGACACTTTCGGGCGGTTCGCCGCCACGCCCATTGGCCCGTTACTCGCTGCGCGAGATGGCGGGCTTACCCTGGCCACCACCGGCGCCACCGCGCTGGCCAGCCACGCGCGCTCCGACTTCGGCCTTGATGCCGGGACGGTGGGCGTGGAGTTTGCGGTGTGGGGCGATGACGCCCTTGCAGCCCTCGTAGGCTTCGCCACGGGCCCGGCAGCGCTGAACAAGGCGCTGGGTGCGGATCTCGCCAGCATCGGCTGGGACCTCGCCGCCGGGCGCCTGCTGCAGGCTGGAGGAGCGATCGCCACTGGCCTGCCGGCGGTGGCCCACGGCGATATTGTCGGGCTGCAGGTCGTGTTCTCGAACCCTCGCCAGCTGCGGCTCTACCTCAACGGCGCGCAGATCCTGGTGCGCGAGCTGCAGCTGTCTGGGCCGCTGTTCTTCGCCGCGTCACTGGCCGCAACCAAGGCGGGCGGGCTGTGCCTCGCGGTCAACGCAGGGCAGTGGGGGCCGCGAAGCGAGGCGGCGGCCGCTGGCTGGCGGTTGCCCGCTGCATCCGTCAGCCCGACTCGGCTGGCCGACGTGGACTGGCTGTCTGCGCCCGGCGATAGCCCGGCGAACGTTCGCTACGAGGGGTTGGTGGCCGAGGGCGTCAACCTGATCCAGGAGCTGGCGTTCTGGCCGTGGGGCGGTGACCCGGTGTCCCAGGCCGCGGCCGCCGAGTGCGTCGTGGTCGATGCGGAAGGTTTGCTGGACTGGATGGCGGGCACTGGTGCCTCTGGCAGCTCGGTGCAGATCCTGCTGGCGCCCGAAAACGGGATGCGGGCCGACGCGGTCCCGGCCTTCCGTTGCGCGATCGAGCAGATCGAGATCAACGACGACGGCACCAAGACGCTGCACCTGCGTGATGCGCACGACTATCTGGATGAAACCATCAACCAGGGCGTGTTCCTGCCAAATGTGGCGTCACTGGCATGGAAGCCGCAGCCGGTAGTGATTGGGGCAGTGGGCAGCGTCCCGGCAATGGGCGCCAACTCGGATGCGACTTCAATGTTCGTGGCCGACAGCCGGGTCTACATCGATGCGGTGATGGATCGCGGTGACCTGATGGAGGACGGCACCTACAGCGAGGCTCCGGACGGGCAGCAGCTGCTGTTGAAGTCACCCCCCGTGACGCCGGTTGTCGTGGACGCATCGAGCATCGGACCGAGCATGATGCCGGCGCGGTTGGAACAGGCGGTGGGTGATGTGATGGCCCGGTTGGGCCGAGCGGCGTGGTCGGCCAGCGACTGTGCGGATATCGACCACGCCACGGGGTATATGGGCATCGGCTACTACGCAGGAACAGCCATGACCGGCCGCGCTGCGCTGAATGCGCTACTACCCAGCTACGGCGCCGGCTGCTATCAGGATCCATCCGGGGTGCTGCGCTTCGTCCGCGTGACCGCGCCCGAGGATCATGCCGGCGCGTTTGCCTTCGATCTGTCGGAGGATTATCTGGCCGCTGACCTGGTCATGGTGCCCGATGATGCTCCGAACCTGACTCGACGCATGGCCTACCGACCCAACGGCCAAGCGCTGGGCGCGTCAGACCTGGTCACCGACGTTGTCGACGTGCCGCAGTCCAGGCGCGACGAACTGACCGGCCTTTACCGGGGGCAGGTGTATGGCGCTGGTCCGCTGCACGCCCACTACCAGCGGGCAGAGGCGGCTGATCCGGTGATCTCGTTGTTCTGGCATGCGGCCGACGCGCAACAGGAGATTGATCGCGTCCTGGGCCTGTACCGGGTGCAGCGCCACTTCTACCAGCTGGCGGTGCGTGGTGATCAGGACTTGGCGCCCCTGCCGGGACAGATCGGCCGGATCACCTACGGACGTTACGGTCTCGACGACGGCAAGCCGGTGCTGGTGCGCCGTGTAGAGCGCAATCCTGCCACGGGGGACGTGGTGCTGACGGTGTGGGGATGATGACGTGTTGATTGGATATGGCATGCCGGCAGTCGCGACGGTGACCCTCACCGGTGGCACGTGGTTGAGTGCGGACCAGGGCTCGGCGCTCTTCGACGGAAAGCCTGGCAGGGCGTCGCGGATCCGCCGCACCAGTTCGCTGGCTATCACCATCACCCTCGCCGACGCTGTGGTCCCGGGGATCATCGCGATTCTCGGCCTGAACATTCCGCCCGGCGTGCAAGTCAGCGCCGCCGCAGCCACCGGGACCACGGTGCGTCTGCCCGACGGCAGCGTCTGCGCTTGGCTGTTCCCGCAGGCCAGCGCCCTGGTCTCGGTGGTGTCCGTGGAGATTGCCACCACCGCCACCAACGTGGACGTGGGCGAGATTGCGATCTTCCGGGCAGTCGAGGTGGGTATCAGCGACGGTTGGGCGGTGGCCACAACCGACACCAGCGTGCACACCCGCACCAAGGGCGGCCAGGTCAACACGGTTCCCGGGCCTCTGTACCGCCGGCTCACCTGCACCTTGTCCGGCAGGGCGACAGCTGCCGTGCGCGGCGGTGGGCTGGGCGGGACCGATTGGGAGACTGTGGCCGCAGCGATGGCGGGGCGTCGGCGCTCCTGCGTTGTGCCGCAGTACCGGGACATGGTCAGCAAGACGTTCGACCCGCTGCTGGGGGCGCGCTCGGCGCTGTACGGCTACCCGACACAGCTGCCGTCGGCAGAAAACATCAGCCGGCAGTACTTCAAGGGGTACATGGAATTTGAGGAAATCCCGACGTAGCTGGCATGATCTCCGCAGATATCGGGAGGTTCTATGAAGCATCTAATCAGGTTGGCGCCGGTGCTGCTGCTCTCGCTTGCAGCTGGCTGTTCGACGGCACAGGACGATGGAGCCAAGCGCGGGTTGCTGAACTGCATGAGCGCGATTCAAGCGGCGTCAGCGGACCCCAGCCGCACCAAGGTGCCGTACGTAAAGGACATGGGATCCGCCAACGAACACTATTTCGCCTGGCCCGCCGGGGCCGGGCTGGTCCTTTCCGAAACAGGCGGTTCCACGAAGCCTGCATCCGCGTCGTGTGTCACGAACGCTGAGGGAACCGTGACACAGATGACCATCAACGGGTCGGAAATCCCGATTCCGTAGAACATCTTTCCATCAGCCCCAAGCCCGCCATGTGCGGGCTTTTTTTTTGGAAGCGCGATGAGCCTCTACACCCTTACCGTCGACCTGCTGCTGAAGTCGGGATCGTTCGAGCGCGACAGCGGGAAGGCCGCGCGCGTCGTGCAGCGCGACATGGCTACGATCCAATCGTCTATGTCAGACGCCGCACGCCGCGGCGCCGATGAGGTCGCGGCCGGATTTCGTCGGGTAGCGACTGAGGCGGTGGGTCTTACATCAGCCTTGGTGGCCGTAAAAGCCGCAATTGGCAAGGCCGACGAATGGACGAACCTCAACAACAGGCTGCGACTGGTCACGCAGGGCCAGGCGCAGTTCGCTGCCGCGCAGGCTGACGTGATCCGGATTGCCGGCGCAGCGCGACAGCCTCTGGGTGCGACTGCGGAGCTGTACCAGCGAATCGCGATGAACCAGGAGGCCCTCGGTCTGTCTGGGAGAGACTTGGCACGCGTTGTCGAGACCATCAGCAAAACGATGGTGATCAGCGGCACGTCCGCGGCGGGTGCCGATGCCGCCCTCGTGCAGTTGGGTCAGGCGTTTGCCTCTGGCACCCTTCGAGGTGAAGAGCTGAACTCGGTACTCGAGCAGGCGCCAGCCCTGGCACAGGCCATCGCCAAGGGCCTGAACGTACCGATCGGGAAACTGCGTGAACTGGGCGCCGCGGGCAAGTTGTCGTCACAGCAGGTGATCAACGCGTTGCAGAGCCAGGCTGGCGCTGTGGACGAGGCGTTCGGCAAGATGGATTCCACCGTTGGGCAGGCAATGACGCTGTTCAACAACAACCTGCAGGTCATGATTGGCCGTGCCGACGAGGCTACCGGCGCATCCAAGGCGCTTGCAGCCGGCATCGGTGCCCTCGGCAGCAATCTGGAGATGGTAGCTGTCGCCGGAGCCGCAGTCGCATCTGGACCGCTGCTGAAAGCCCTACTGGCGCGGGTCGCTGCGGCCAACGCTGGTATGGCGGCAGATCGGGCCGCAGCGGCTCAGAACTTGGCCGCTGCGCAGCAGCTCGAGCTGCGGACCCGTGCCGCAATGCTCGATGCGGAGGCGGAGGTGCGCCGCACGGCTGCGATCGGCGGTAGCGTGTCCGTGAGCAGCAAAGCCGCTGCAGCGACCCTTGAGCATCGACAGGCCACGCTGCTGCTGGCTCAGGCGCAAACGCAGGCTGCAGCGGCCAACGCCGGCTGGCTTGCGCGTGCTGGATCAGCGACGCTTGCCATGCTGGGAGGCCCGGCGGGCATTGTGACCATGTTGGCCACTGCCGCCGCGGGCTGGTTGATCTTCCGCGACAACACGAAGATTGCGTCGGCTGCGCTGATCGATTTTGGTGGTGCGGCTGACACTGCCATCGAGAAGTTCAAGACCCTCAACGCCCAGATGCAGGCCGGCGAGATCCTTCGACTGCAGAAGGAGATCGACGAGAACTACCGGACCATCACCAGCTCGATTACGGAGATGGTCGCTGCGGCGACGAACTTTGCCACAGCGAGCCAGGCTTCAGAGTTCATCCGGGAGACGCAGCGGCTGGATGCCGCATTTAGGGCCGGCAAGATTGGCGCCGATGAGTTCTCCAATGGTCTGGAGGCGGCATGGCGAGCAATGATCGCTGGCTCGCCAGCTGCTGCCACCGTGGCCAAGAGCCTCACGGAAGAGACCGCTGCCGCGGCGACTGCTGGCAGGGAGGTCGATCGTAAGCGTGCGATCCTCGACGCCTTCACAGGCAGCAGTACTCAGGCGAAGAGCGCAACTGACGCCCTGTCGGGTTCGTTCAACGTTCTGGGAGACTCGGCAGGCGCGGCTGGCAAGCGCATTGCGTCGGCAATGCAGTCGCTGCCGGGTCAACTCGCCCGCGTGGGCAAAAGTGCTGCCGAAATTGCAAAGCTGGACGTGAATGACTGGTTCAAGGAGGCCCAAGCCAGCGGCGTCGACTTCTCCAAGCGCGATGACCCCAAGGTCAAGCAGTACATCGAGCAGGGCGCACAGTACATCCGGCTCCAGACGGAGCTGGCCGCTGCGCAGAAGAACTTCACGGAGTCGCGCAAGGCGTCGGCAGCCGCTGAGCGCGCAGGCGCCAAGGATCGCAAGGCAGACGCGGAAGCGATCAAGCGCTACAACGATCAGGCTGCAATGGCCGCGGCAACGATGGCCGGGCCACTGGCCGAGGCCACCGAGCGACAGAAGCAGCTCGAGGACAAGCTGAAGGAGGCGCTGAAGGAAGGGCGCATCGAGCGGGCCGCGTACAACACGCTGATCCTGGAGTCGCAGAAGGCGTTGGAGCAGTCCAGCGCGGAGATCAAGAAGGCCCTAGCCAGCCCCGAGGCGCTCCTTGCGACGATGGATGCCGAGGTCGCCATGCTGGGCAAGGTCGGCCGTGCGCGTGAGCTGTCGCGGCGCGAGATGATGAACGAGCGCGACATGCGGCAGGAGCTGCAAAAGGCGGTGGAGGCCGCTGGCGGCAAGGAGGCGCTGGCGCTGTCCAAGGGGGCGGCGAGCTACGAGCAGTACGAGCAGTCCATGCTTGGCGCCGCCCGGGCATCGGCCGATCTGTCGCTGCGTGCGGAGGAGGCTGCTGCTAACGTTGAGGCGTGGGCCGGCGTGGTTATCAACGGCGTGGGCGATGCCGCCGACGCCATGGCCGACTTCGTTGCCGGCGGCATGCGGGACTTCGACAACCTGTGGGACGACCTGAAGGATGCCGCCAAGCGCGGGCTGCGTGACCTGGCGCGTGAGTTCCTGCAGCAGAAGATCGTGATCCCGATCCAGACGCAGATCCTCAACGGGATGAACGGGCAGGGCGGTGGCTTGAACCTGCAGAGTCTGATGGGGTTGTTCGGCGGCAATGGCTCTGCGGCCGGCGGCCAGAACGTGAGCACGGTGGCCGGGCTGCTTTCCAAGGGCCAGGGACTGTTCGGGTTCGGCCGTTCCGCCGGGGCCGCAGCCGGAACCCTGACAGGCTTCGGCGACGTGACCAGCATGGCCGGGATGACCGGTTCCAGCTTCTCCGGGTTGATCGGGGGTGGCAGTGCAGGAGCCGGCGCAGGTGCGGCGGGTGCAGGCGCTGCTGGCTCGGCAGCGGCTGCGGTCCCCATCATCGGCTGGATTGTCGCCGGCATGATGAAGAACGCCCAGTTGTTCGACCAGGGCTGGAACATCGCCAATGGTGAGAGCTGGGCCGGCAAAATCGCCACCGCCGGGGCTGTCGGCTTGGCCGACAAGGGATTCCGCGCCTTGGGCTTCAACGACAAAGTCGCGTCGATCCTGTCCGGCTCCAGCATCCACGCGAAGCTGTTCGGTCGGCAGGCTCCCAAGGTCACCGGGCAGGGCATCACGGGCAGCTATGGCTTCGGCGGATTCGATGGTCAGAGCTATGCCGATATCAAGGCCAAGGGCGGTCTGTTCCGCAGCGACAAGAAGTGGACGCAGTTCGGCGCGCTGGACCCCGGCATCGATCGCACGTTCGATATGGCCGCGCGCCAGGTCCGGGGTGCTGCAACCGATCTGGCCAAGCAGCTGGGTGTGGATCTGACCCAGAAGCTCGGCAGCGTGAAGGTGGACCTGGGGAAGCTCCAGTTGTCGGCTGACTCCACTGAGGCCAAGGCACAGCTGGAGGCGTACCTCAGCGACATGACCAATCGGTTGTACACCGAGGCGGTCAAGGCGGCGGGGTTCGGTGGCCAACTCGACGGCTACTTCGAATCGGCGGACGTCTTCACCGCGCTCAGTGCGTCGATCGCGCTGGCCGTTGGCAACGCCGATGAGTTGGGCCGGGCGCTCAATAGCCTGGAGGTCGACAAGGTCAACAAGGCGGTCGACTACTTCCAGGATCTAGCCGCCGTTGCCGGCACGGACCTGGCCACCCAGGTGCAGAAGGTGACCGGGCTGCTCGGGAACTACGCCAGCCTCATGGCCGACGTGAGCACTCAGCTGATGACGGCCAACCTGACGCAGTACCAGTCGCAGGCACTGTCGATCGAGCGCACGTATCGCCAGCAGGTGAAATCGGCGAACGACTACGCCAAGGCGCTCGGCTTGTCTGGCGCTCGGGCGGAGGACCTGGCCAAGATCGAGGCGCTGCGTGCCACCAACATGGGCAAGCTGCAGGCGCAGATCGACAAGGACAAGAAGGCCATGCAGTACGGCCTGTCGATCAGTGACCTGTCGCCGCTGACGGACCAGGAGAAGCTGGGCGAAGCGATGAAGGAGCTGGAGCGGGCGGTGTCCGGTGGCGACACCAGCGCCGCGCAGGCGGCCGCTCAGGCCGCACTGGGCTTCGGACGGAACCTGTACGCCAGCGGGCAGGACTACAACAGCCTGTATGGCCGGGTCACCGGCCTCATCGATGGCATGAAGGTCGGAGATCTCAATCAGCCTGACGGAACCAGCATGGGTGCGCTGGCCGACGCCATCGAGGCGCTGCCGGACAACCTCAGCCGGGCCGTGTTCGACCTGGTCGTGAACAACGACGCTCAGACGCAAACCACCGCCGCCATACAGCAGAGCAACGCTCTGCTCGCCGAACAGAACCAGCTGCTCCGCCAGCTCGTGTCTACCACTACCCAGGGCGTACGCAACGCCAGCAGTTCAGCGCTGCGCGAAGCACTCAACGCGAGGTAATCAGCAATGCAAGCAAGGAAACTCACGCTGGTAGAAATCGGCGTGGGCGGGCTGCCGTCCGCGTCTCCGGTGGCACCGCGCTTTTCCACGTGGTTCCCGGTGCCCTTCAAGGCGCCGGACGTGCCGCCGGCGAACGGGGTCAATCCCACGCCGGTAGCCGACGGCGTCGTGCTCGAATGGGACGCCGTCGATCTGGAGGGTGTGATCTACGTCATCTCGCGCAGCGAGAGCCAGGACGGTCCTTGGACGGAGATCCACCGCACCACCGAGACGCGGTACGTGTACAGCGACGGCAGCGGCAAGACGTGGTGGTTCCAGATCACCCCGACCGTACGCGGCAAGACAGGCACCGGAACCGTAGTGGGCGTTGTTCCGCCGACTACGTCCAAGGACCTGGCCGAACAGCAGGCCAAGCTGGCGGCGGAGATCAGTGCCCGCATCCAAGCGATCGCAGACGAAGCGGCTGCTCGCGCCGCCGGCCTGGCGCAGGCCGCACAGGACTTGGTCGCCGAGGCGCTGCTGCGGCAGCAGGGCGTGACGGAGGCCATGCAGGCGATCAGTGCGGAGGCCCAAGCACGGATCGACGCGCTCCTGAACGAGAAGATGGAGCGCGAGGCGGCGATCAGCCGTGAGGAACAGCTGCGGCAGAGCGCCGATGAATCGTTGGCGCGCGCGGTGTCCGAGGTCGCGGCCGGCAGCGGGACGCAGTTCGACAGCATCAAGCTCTGGCCCTTCAACCAGACCATTGAAGGGTGGACGGGCAACGGTGCGCCAACCCTCGTGGATGGCTGGCTGCGGCCCGCCAACCACGCCACCGCGCCCTGGGTGCAGTCGCCGGTGGCCTTGGCCGTAGACGGCAGCGCATACCGCTTCGTGAAGCTGCGCGTGAAGCGCGTTGGCTCGCCGACGTGGAACGGATTCCTCCAGTGGATCACCACCACGGACCAGGCATGGAACACGCAGAAGCGTGTAGCCATCCCGGAACCGGCGTGGGACGTGAACGGCGTGGCGACCGTCGACGTGCAGGACATTGCGTGGTGGCCGGCCACGGTGGATGCGATTCGCCTGCAGCTGGGGGCGGCGCAGACCGTCGCCAACTACTACCTGATCGACTACATCGCTGTCGGTCGTCCGCAGCCCGGCGCGTCGGTGGCGTTGGTACAGGAAGAAACCCAGGCGCGTATCACCGCAGATGCCGCTGAAGCTCTCCAGCGCAACACGCTGGCCGCTCAGATGCGTGGCAACTACACCGGAACGGATCCGCTGCAGCTGACTGCAGGGCTGGCCTACGAGGAGCTGAAGGCCCGTGTGGCTGCGGACGCGGCGCAGGTGCAGCGCATCAGCACGATGGAGGCCCGCATGCCGGCCGGTGCCGGTTCGCTGGCAACTGCTGCATCGGTTACGACGCTGCAGGAGGCGACCGCCACCACCACGAGCGCGCTGGCTCAGTCGATCACCACGATCAACGCCGCATTGCCGGCGATGATTACGCAGGGCAGCAACATGGTCCTGAACGGCAGCTGGGATCAGGGTAATACCGTGGGCTGGTCGTACAGCAACATGGGCGGCGTCAGCATTGTGGCTGAAGGTCGAAACGGTAAGTGCCTGAAGGTCACCGCACCCAGCGGTAGCCGCAGCATGACCGCAAACGGTGCCACGGACCGCAACATCCCGGTCGTAATGGGAAAGAAATACCGTATCAGCGCCTATTACAAGACCGATGCGGCGTACAACGGGACCAGCGGCAACGGCAAGATTCGTATTGCCAATCAGGATGATGGGCTGATCGCAGGGCTGGCGTTCGCTGCCAATCGTACCGAGTGGACGCGTCTGGAATCCACCGTCACCGCAACCACCATCAGCGCACTGCGCGTGTACGTCAACAGCGATCACACAGCTGGTACGTTATGGGTTGACGACGTTGTGCTGGAGGAAGTGACCGAGCTGCTGGCGAATGCCCAAGCGATCTCGGACCTCAGCACCAGCGTGACGCAGCTGGGTGACACGGTCACGTCTCAGGCAGGGCAGTTGACGGCGCTTCGCAGCGACCTTACCGGCGTTTCTGGGAGAACCGACGCCAACACCCTGGCGCTGACCCAGCTGACCTCGCGCACCACTACGGTGGAGGGCAAGGTGGAGACGGTGGGCACCAGCGTAACGAAGCTGGAAGGCCAGATCCAATCTGTCGGCGGCGACAACCTGCTCTGGAACAGCAGCATGGAAGACGCCCCGGTAGCCACCGCGGCCCCAACCGGTTGGAACCTGGAACGTATCCGCAGTGACGTGGGTGGGACCTTCTCCTACGTCGACTCGTCGCTATCCGGTGGCGGCAAGGCCGTGCGACTCGACTGGACGGCTGTGAACGCCAAAGACTGGGTCGGCCTGAACCGTGCCGGCCCTGGCTCCAACTACGTGAAGGTGGATCCGAACACGGACTACACGCTCTCCTCCTGGGTGCGGGGCGCGGTAGGAACGAAGGCCCAACTCTACGTTCAGTGGATGAACGATTCGGGCGGGACGGTGTTGGGTACGGTGACCCTGCTGGAAGTGGTCATGACCAGCCAGTGGCAGCGGCTGATTCTGCCCGCACGCTCCCGTGGCGATGCCGTACGTGCTCGCGTCTACGTGGGCCGGCAGTTCGCAGACCAGGCGGGGTCGTACTGGCTCGAAATCGACAACGTGCAGTTCCAGCGTGGGTTGGTGGCCACCGAGTACCGCCCTAGCGGTCAGGAGGCGATCAACGTCACCACGCAGAACGTGTCCGCTGTTTCCGGCCTGACCACCCGCATGGTCAACGCCGAGAACAAGGCGACCTCGCAGGCGGACCAGCTGACCAGCCTCACGGCGTCGGTGAACGCGAGCTTCAACCGTGGCGACAACATCAACACCAACTCCGCTTTTGACGGGTCTGCCCAGCCGTTCGCGCTTGACGGGGCGGTGGAATGGGTAAGCGGCGGGGGACAGGTCGGGTCTGCAATCCAGATGACCCACGTCGCGGGAGCGACGAACCCAGCGGTGCGAGCTAACCGTGGCGCCTGGTCTCCACTCCGGGCGGGTACTGGACGGCGCATGCGTACCGTCATCGTGGCACGCGCCACGTCGGGTTCCATTTCCTTGACAGCGCGATGCCGTGTCCGCACGGGAGGCGTGGCGGGCGAGGGCAACAACGACCAGACGACGCCCGTTCTGACTACTGCCTGGCAGCGGTTCGCTTTGGAACACCCCATTGGTGATGACCGTACCGATGCCATGTCCCACGTGTGGGCAACGAACCGGGGAACCGGAACCGCTGTGGTGCTGGTGGATCGCATCGAGTTCTACGACGTGACCGACGAGCTGCTGATCAGCGCCAACGCATCAGCAACGGCAGGGTTGATCACGGCGGTGAACCAGCAGGGCAGCAAGCTGGACGCAACCGCGCAGGACCTGGTGAGCCTGAAAACGCAGGTAGGCAACGTCAACTCTACCGCGTTCAATCAGATGCAGACCACGGTGCAGCAGCACGAGGGCAAGATTAACGCTAACGCTTCGGCTATCCAGAGCGTACAGGCGGGTCTCAGCGGAAAGGCTGATGCCACGGTTGTGCAGGACATGCAGGCGACCGTGCGCAATTTGGGTGGTCAGAGTAACCTGATTCCTAACAGCACCTTCCCGGGGTGGAGTGCTTCCGGCTGGGCATGGCTGTCCAACGGCTACCACTGGCATAATCTTGGTAATCCGACCGGTGGCAGCGATTGGAATCCACCGGGTGTCTTCGGGCTGGGATCCGTCAGTGGCGAGACTATTCCCAATAACGCAGGCGATTACTTCGCCACCAACACAGACATAGCAGTGGAGGCAGGAAAGACCTACTGCGTATCGGCATACCTAGCTTGCCATCGCTCGAAAGTTTACCTATACGCGGAGTTCTTCAATCAGGCTGGGGATATCATCGCCCAAATTGGTTGCCCGGAAGTAGTAAGCCACCAACCGAGCCCGGTTACCTTGGATAGCCTGCGTCGAGTGTTCGGTATCGGCAAGGCCCCTCCCGGGGCTGTCAAAGCTCGCGTAGTCGGCCTCGTGCGAGGCACTGGGGAAGCAAACCCGTACTGGTGGATTTTCCGACCGATGCTTTCTCAGGTTGAAGAGGGTGCCACGCAGCCGCCCCCGTGGTCTTCCGGTGGTATGGAATCGAGTACCGAGTGGTCGGTGGACATGCGGGCGGACGGGTATATCGCGGGCGTTAAGTTGGGTATCCGCAATCAGACTAGCGAGTTCAATATCCTCGCCGACAAGCTCCGCGTCTCGTCTCCTTCGGGTGGCCAGCGCACGGAGTACAGCGACGGGAACTGGCGGGTGTACGACGGTAATGGTGTCCTGCGCGTAGCGATGGGGGTGAACATCTGATGGCGGCGGGCATCAAGGTGTTCAACGGGGACGGGTCGCTGGGATTTGACAGCGGCCAGTTCCGACTGTTCCGACTCATCGCGCGCCTGAACTATGGAACAGGCGACGGCGGCTCGTACTTTACGCGTCGCCCGGAGGACACCGTGCTGACGCCAGTGGCGCTCAACTGGTATCCGCCGGCCTTCACACTCGACGTCGCCAACAGTGCGATCTATTGGAACTTCACCAATGTGCCGGCGCTGTATCGGCTGCCCGGCGTCGTGGAAATTTGGGCACGCTGATGGCAACAGGAATCAAAATCGTCAATGACTTCGGGACGATCCTGATCGATGATCAGTTCCCGGTGCTCACCGTTCTTGCGCAGGGCGTGAGTCAGTTGAACGGCGCCGGCAGTGCATTCATCGGCGACTACGGGGGCAAGGTTGCGGTGCGGGCGGTGTCACTCGTTGGCACGCAGCGGTTCAACTACGTTGATGGCTACCCGGCCGGTATCTACCTGTTCGGCTCGCCTGGTGAGACGGTCGAATGGTGGGTGTTTGCCGAGCCTCAAGGCGCTCCCAGCAACGTCGGCTTGAAGATCTACAACGCTGCTCAACAGCTGATGTTCGACGCCGGCAAGAAGGTGGCCAGGGTGGTAGATCTCCGGGCTGGGCCGGGAAATGGCAACTGGCAGGGCAACATCGGGATGCCTGGCGGTGGACGGAAGTGGGCCGTCCTGCCGCTGGTCAATGCGTTCTCCTCAGTAATGACCTTCACCCGTGCAGGCGCTGGTGGCCCGGATCAGTACTGGCAGCGCGAGAACGTCAGCGTGGCAGGCGGAGCGGTGCTGGGCGATACGGTAGTACTGGGCATGACCCCGCAGTCAATGCGGCAGTACGGTCCATACACCGGCACGCAGGTGCCGGCCGGCTACACCGTGGCCTCTCAGAACGCGGCCATGGCTGTGATGGACATGACCGGCTACTGATTGGCGGCTGGGTTACCTGGCCAGGTCATCACGGCCGCCACACGCTGGGTTAGCCAGATTGCGCCCATGTGCTACTCCGCCCAGATCACCGCCGCCTATCAGAAGCTGGTCAGGATGACCGGCGCCACCCTGTCGCTGCAGGAGTTCGCTGCGCTCTACGCCCACGACCCGGGCAAGAAGCGGCCCAAGACCCCGAAGGCGATGGACGATGCCTTCCGGGCCGGGACGAGCCCGGCGGAGCTGGCGGTGTGGGCTGAGGTTGAGCAGTGGAACCGGGCCGAGGCCGCGGTACTGGAGCAGGAGCTGTTCGCCAACCGCAAGCGGCTGGCTGACGCTGAGCGCTCGCTGCAGGTGAAGGAGACGAAGAAAGCCCGCGAGGACGTGCGGATTGCCGGCAACAAGATCGAGCGGGCCCTGGCTAAGCTGGCCGACCTGAAGCGCACCGAGCCTAAGGACCGCGACAGTCGCATCTTCCCTGGCGTCTATGCCCCGGTGATCGTCTCCGAGGGCGGAAAGCTGGTCATCAAGCCGATGCGCTACCAGTGCCGCCTGGCGGGGAAGCCGGCCAACTACGACCAGCGCTTTCCCGGCACCTACAACGCTCGCCGCGACAGCCTGGAGAAGTTCTGGGCGCCGGCGTTCGGACAAACCCACGGCCTGATGGTGGTCGACACGTTCTACGAGAACGTCGAGGGGCCGGACGGGAAGAACCAGGTGGTGCAGTTCACCCCGCGCACGGGCGAGCCGATGCTGGTGGCGTGCCTGTGGTCGCACTGGGAGGATCCGGCCGGCAAAGAGCCGGATCTGCTGTCGTTCGCCGCCATTACTGACGAACCCGAGCCCGAGGTGGCCGCCGCCGGCCACGACCGGACCATCATCAACATCAAGCCCGAGCACGTGGATGCCTGGCTCAACCCGGATCCATCCGACCTGGGTGCGCTCTACCGGATCTTCGATGACAAGCGGCACCCGTTCTACGAGCACCGGCTGGCGGCTTAGGCGGCCAAGGTCAAGCTGCGCGGGGAGCGGGACCGCCGTCACTGAGGATGTGATCACACTCGACCAAGCGCGCATTGCTGACCATCTGCCGTGCGCCGCACTTTCCACAGGCCAGAACGGTGCCGCCGCGCGTTGACTCGAGGTCCGCTCCCGCGGAGCGTGTGACGTGAGTACAGCGCGGGCATTGCACGGCCAGGCTCGTGATGCATGCGATGCGCCCCTGTTCATCGAGCACCGCATCTATATCCAGCACGTAGAACATTCCTGTGTCAGGCATAGCCGCAACCTCCAAAGTCGGCGCGATCTTGCGCGGTCCGTCGCGTTGGCCGGGTGACGGGTCGCCCTGTTCATTTGCAGATGCCGATGAACTGTTCATCACGCGGCGCTGATCCTCACCCTCGCGTTCGCTAAGGGCTGCTACGGTCTACTGCTCATCAATGAGGTGGGCTATGGCTATCCAGGCAGTCGTGTACGTGAGCGGCGCCGACGTGGAGATCGCCGGCGACAAGCTGGGCCTGTCCAATGGAAAGCTCGATCAGATTGTGGACGACGCGGCCCGGTTCAACCGAGATGCTGGAGTCACGGGGGTGCTTCTCTTCGACGGCGAGCGCTTCCTCCAGTACTTGGAGGGTCCCGAGGACGGGCTGTCAGTGGCCTATTCCCGCGTGCTGGGCGCCAGCAGCCACAACGGTATTGTCGAGCTGCAGAGGGGCAGGGTGGGGCAGCGTCGGCTGCCGTTCTGGCCGATGAAGTGGCTACCCGTTGAATCGGACGAGCTGCGGCGATTGGCCCGCGCAGACTGGACCAGGTTCAACCAGCGTGACGCCGAAGACCCTAACCCGACGGCTATGGATCTCTTGGCGGGGTTGGTCGAGCCATATGCCCTTGCTGCCTGAGGGACGTGCGGGGGGCGAGCCCGGCTCGACCCCCGCAATTCGGTCAAATTGACGATTTCGTCAAATCGCCGGTGCAGCGCTTAACAACTCGTTCCCCAAACGATTCAGGCAGGCCGGCAACGCGATCGCGGCCTTTGCGACGACCGGCCGTATGCTGCCGGCCATGACGCTGCCCCCTGACTTTCGCTGGACAACTCGGTCTGCAAGCCTCCCGGATGACCCGTTGACCGTGATCGCCTGCCACGGCGTCTGGGTGGTGGCCATGATCCGCCGGGTGAACGACGGCATCTGGATTGCCTCGCTGGACCGGCATCGGCATGGCCCGGGCGGTCCGTTCCGCGTGTGTAGCAGCTACGAACAAGGCCGGGCAGGGGCCGAGCTGTGGGTGACCAGGCACGAGGCCAGGCTGCGGGAGGATGTGGCCACCATCCTGGCCTGGCAGGAGAAGGTCCGCGGCAACCGGCTGGCCAAGGCCGACCTGAAACCGCCGTTCGGCTGGATGGGGTGAGGTTCGGCTATGTGATGGCTTTGAAGACCCAACCGCCATATCCCCAAAGCACAGTGCCTGCGATGACCATCACGCAGCCCCAAATCTCGTCGGCCTCAACCGACCTGACCTTGGTAGCCATTGCTTCCTCGGCGGTCTCGCTTGCGAAAGTGGAAGCCCTCGTTATCGCGTAGAACTTCGCGCGGGTCGGTAGAGGAGACCCGTCTGCCGCTTGGCGATGGAAGATCGCGCTCTGTTTGATGTTCAGAAGAAAACCGCCGAGGGTGAAGATCGCGCCCGAAGCAGCAAATAGACCTGAGTCCGGGCAGCGCAGTTCAAGCGCAAAAGACACCCCGGAAAATGCAGTGCAGGCAGCGACAGACCGCCAGCGGTTGAACGCGATCGCTCTGAACGACTTTCCTACCACTCGCTTGAAGTCAATCACTATCGGGCTCCGAGGCAGAAGTTGGCGCCGGCCGGTGTATCAATGACTGAGGCAGCGGCTGGTGAAGGGGATCTCGATGTAGCGAACTTGGTGCGAGCTGCGTGTAGCGCTTCAGCGATTTCCAATCCTTGTGGCCGGTCACGATTGCGACCTCTGGAATGGTGTACCCCTGCTCAAACAGCCTGGACGTTCCCTCGTGACGCAGATCGTGGAAGTGAAGATCCTCGATCTGTAGCCGGTTGCAGGCGCGGCGAAACGATGCACCGATGCTGTCTGCCTTATAGGGGAAGATCAGCGGGCCATTACGGGGCTGACTCGCAATGATCGCCGCCGTCCGCCCCAGCAGTGGCACCCATTGATGGTTGCCCTTCTTGTCCTTGGGATCCTTTCTGTCCCGGATCAGGATCATCGGCTTCTCGCCGCCTTGGTAGTCGTCCCAGCGCAGTGCGACAATCTCACCCATGCGCATGGCCGAATCGATGGCGAACGGGATCAGATCGCGCATCGGGATGGCGCCGAAGTTGAACTTGTAAAAGGCGGCAAGCTCGTCCAGCTCCTGGGCTGTCGGGCGCCGGTCGCGCTCCTCTGGTTTGGCGATTGCTCCGGCGCGGCGCAGTACTGGCCGGACGGCAGTGACCACGTCGGGGATGGTCATGTTCCATAGCGACCGAGCAGCGGCCAGGGCCTCAGCCAGGAACCCGAGTTCCATTGCCATGGTCGCCGGTCCCGGGGCCTTGCCGCCATTCAGTGCAGCGGACGGGTCCGTCCTGGCTCGGATGTGGTTCAAAATGTCCTGCCCGGTGAGGGTGGACACCTCTCGGTCGCCCAGGCTTTCAACCCATCTGCGAAGGTTCCCGCGCTTGGTGGCGGAGATGGGTTTGAACCGGTCCATCTCCTTGATGTACCGATCAATGAGGGTTTCCAGCGTCATGCTCTCCTGCGGGGGAGGCAGGCCAGCTCGAAGGGCGTCTTCTGTAATGCGAGCCCAATCCTCAGCGGCCTTGCGACCGTTGAAGGTCTTCGAGGCGGTAGGATGGGGCTTGATGCGGACCATTGCCCGCCACTTCTTTCCGCGCTTTTCGACTACTGCCATGTCTTGGTGCACTCCCCGCTGCTTGGTGCAGCAGGGGTACATTACACCGGGATCGGCAGGGAAAAACAGGGACTTACAGGGAGTCCCAGCGCACCAAGGATGCACCGAAACATGCGTAAAACGTTGAATTTAAAAGATATTCGCCTTTCCGTGGCGCCCATGATGGACTGGACCGACCGCCATTGCCGCGTGTTCCATCGCGTGCTGGCGCCGGGTGCACGCCTGTACACGGAGATGGTGCACGCCAACGCGGTCATCCACGGCGACCGCGAGCGCCTGCTCGGCTTCGACCGCAGCGAACAGCCGCTGGCGCTGCAGCTGGGCGGCAGCGATCCGGCCCTGCTGGCGCAGGCTGCGCGCATTGCCGCCGAGTGGGGATACGACGAGGTCAACCTCAACTGCGGCTGCCCGTCCGACCGCGTGCAGGCCGGGCGTTTCGGCGCCTGCCTGATGCGCGAGCCGGTACTGGTGGCCGAGTGCGTGGCGGCCATGGTCGATGCGGTCGACATCCCGGTAACGGTGAAGTGCCGCCTGGGCGTGGACGAGGACAACGACTACGACGTGTTTGCCAGCTTCGTCGACCGCCAGGTCGCCGCTGGTGCGGCAATGGTGGTGGTGCATGCGCGCAACGCGTGGCTGAAGGGCCTGTCGCCGAAGGAGAACCGCGAGGTTCCGCCGCTGAAGTACGACTGGGCCTACCGCCTGAAGCAGGAGCGCCCGGCACTGCCGGTGGTGATCAACGGTGGCCTGGCCAGCATCGAGGCGGTACAGGCGCAGGCCGCGCACGTCGATGGTGTGATGCTGGGCCGGGCGGCCTATCACGACCCCTATCTGCTGCATCAGCTGGAGGCGCTGCACACCGGCGCCCCGCTGCAGGCCCGTGGTGACCTGTTGCGCGCGCTGCGCCCCTACGTCGAGGCGCGTCTGGGCGAAGGCCTGGCGCTGAAGCACATCACCCGCCACCTGCTCGGCCTGTTCCATGGCCAGCCCGGTGGTCGCGCATTCCGCCAGGTGCTGAGCGAGGGCGCACACCGCCCCGGTGCGGATTGGACCCTGCTCGAGCAGGCGCTGGCGGTCACCGAACGCGAAGCTGATCGCGCCGCAGCGTGACCGCAGTCACATTCCTGACTTGACAAGGCCAGCGCTTTCGTCCCGAATGTTCACCTAGATGAACAACTCGCGGCATCGCCCGGAAAAGTTCAGATCGGATTCACTGCCCCAAACCAAGAATTTGCAAAGGAATTGTAAAGGCCGGGTCCCGCACCCGGCTTCCGGATTTACGACTTTTGAACGAATCGCCGTGCTCGGCTAGGATCGCATCGATGTCTTCCGCTCCCTTCCATCGCCGCATTGCCCTGGCCACCTGCGTGGCGCTGTCGGCTGTGCCGCTGTCGTCGGCGCTTGCGCAGCAGCCGCCGCGCGGCGACCAGGGGCGCGCGGAGATGATGGAGCGCGGCGAGCGCGGTGGCCGTGGCGACGAGCGCTCGCTGTCCGACGCCGTGCGCCGCGTGCAGCGCACCACCGGCGGCCACATCCTCGGCGCCGAGCGCGTGCCGTTCGATGGTCGTGACATCAACCGGGTGAAGTACATGGACGACCGGGGCCGTGTCCGCTACATGGACGACCCCGCCCCGTCGCGTTCACAGCCGCGCACGCCGCGGTCGGATATGTCATCACTACGCGGCGATAACCCCTGAACAGGGATAGTTGTCGCTATCAACCCGTACCCCACAGGCCTCCGGGCCACACCCAGGACACTAGGGAGAGTTCATGCGTATCCTTCTGGTCGAAGACGAAGCCCCGCTGCGTGAGACCCTGGCAGCCCGGCTCAAGCGCGAAGGCTTTGCCGTCGATGCTGCGCAGGACGGCGAGGAAGGCCTCTACATGGGGCGTGAAGTTCCGTTCGATGTCGGCATCATCGACCTCGGCCTGCCCAAGATGTCGGGCATGGAGCTGATCAAGGCCCTGCGTGACGAAGGCAAGAAGTTCCCGGTGCTGATCCTGACCGCGCGTTCGAGCTGGCAGGACAAGGTCGAGGGCCTGAAGCAGGGTGCCGACGATTACCTGGTCAAGCCATTCCACGTCGAAGAGCTGCTTGCCCGCGTCAACGCGTTGCTGCGCCGCGCCGCCGGCTGGAGCAAGCCGACGCTGGAATGCGGTCCCGTTGCACTGGATCTCGCCGCCCAGACCGTCAGCGTCTCTGGCAGCAATGTGGACCTGACCAGCTACGAGTACAAGGTGCTGGAGTATCTGATGATGCACGCCGGTGAACTGGTCTCCAAGGCCGACCTCACCGAGCACATCTACCAGCAGGACTTCGACCGCGATTCGAACGTGCTGGAAGTGTTCATCGGCCGCCTGCGCAAGAAGCTGGACCCGGATGGCGAACTGAAGCCGATCGAGACCGTGCGCGGCCGCGGCTACCGTTTCGCGATCCCGCGCAACGAGGGCTGAGCCGGCTCCGCCTGGCGACACCATGATGTCCGGCCGTCTGTGGTTCTTCCGACGCTGGCGGCCGCGCTCCCTGCAGGCGCGCCAGATGCTTGCCGCGTCCGTGGGCTTGGTCGCGTTCCTGGCGCTGGCCGGTTACGCGCTTGACGCCGCCTTTGCCGATACGGCCAAGGCGAACCTGCGCGAGCGCCTGAAGAACTACGCCACCGCCTACGCGGCCGGCATCGATTTCACCCGCGACCGCTCGCTGTACATCCGCGAGCAGCCGCCGGATTCGCGCTTCGACGTGCCGGGCAGTGGCCTGTACCTGCAGGTGGTGATGCCGCACGGAAAGGGCAATTCGATGTCCGCCGAAGGCCCGATGCTGCCCACCGTCGGCGGCGGCCTGCTGGCACCGCGCCAGGAAGTGTTCGAAGGCCCGCTGCCGATGATCCAGATCGACGGCAGCCAGGGCTCGGTGTACCGCTATGGCCTGGGCCTGGTGTGGGACGCCGACGCCGACCCGGCCACCGAATTCCCGTACACCATTTATGTGATGGAAGACTCGCGCGCGCTGGGTGCGCAGCTGCGCGTGTTCCGTGGCCGTGTCTGGTTCTACCTGGGCGGCATCGGCCTGATCCTGCTGCTGCTGCAGACCGTCATCCTGCAGTGGAGCCTGCGTCCGCTGCGTCGGGTGATCACCGAGCTGACCAAGGTGCAGCGCGGCGAGACCGAGCGCATGAGCGAGCGCCACCCGCGCGAGCTGGAACCGCTGACCGACAGCATCAACGCCTTCATTGAAAGCGAGCGCGAGAACCTCGAGCGCCAGCGCAACACCCTGGCCGACCTGGCACACAGCCTGAAGACGCCCATTGCGGTGCTGCGCACGCAGATGGACAGCGGCGCGGGCGATGGCGCGCTGCGCGAAGAGCTGGATGTGCAGCTGCAGCGCATGAACAACCTGGTTTCGTACCAGCTGGCACGTGCTGCGTCGTCGGGCCACAAGCTGTTCTCCGCGCCGCTGCCGATTGAATCCAACGCCGAGGAGATCGTGCGCGGCCTGGAAAAGGTCTATGCCTCCAAGGGCGTGCTGTGCGAATTCGACATCGACCCGGCCGCGCGCTTCCACGGCGAACCGGGCGACCTGCAGGAACTGCTCGGCAACCTGCTGGAAAATGCCTTCAAGTGGGCCAACCGCCGCGTGTTGCTGACCGCGCAGCCGCTGCCGGCACCGAACGCGCGCCGCGCAGGCCTGCTGCTGGCGGTGGACGACGATGGCCCGGGCATTGCCCCGGACGACATCGGCAAGGTGCTGCAGCGTGGCGTGCGTGGCGACGAGCGCGTGCAGGGCCACGGCATCGGCCTGTCGATCGTGCAGGACCTGATCAAGGATTACCGCGGCGAACTGGCCGTCGGCCGTTCCAGCGAACTGGGCGGCGCCCGTTTCGAAGTGCGCTTGCCGCCGGGGCCGTAAGCCCCCGCAAACGGTAGTGCCGGCCGCTGGCCGGCAACCTCATGATCCTCGGTGGCATTGCCAGGGTGCCGGCCAGCGGCCGGCACTACCGTATTGCGATCCTGGGCGGCTCGCCATAGAACCGCCGCAGCTGCGCGGCCACCTCCGGCAACGCCTGCTGCAGCAGATCCGGTGCCGAGAAGTGATACTCGCTGGTCACCGCGAAGAATTCTTCCGGCGCTTCGGCCGCATACGGATCGATCAGCGTTTCTTCGCCCGCATCCACCTGCGCGCAGAACGCATCGTAGGCGCGCTGGAAGATGGCCGCCCACTCACGCTGCCATTCGCGCGGCAGCGGCGGCGTGCCGTCCATCGCGCCATCCAGTGCATCCAGCTTGTGCACCATCTCGTGCACCGCCACGCAGTAGCCCTCGTGCGGCGTCGCCAGGTCGGCCTGCACATCGGCCCAGGACAGGATCAGCGGACCGCTGTCCCACGACTCGCCAATCAGTTCGTCATCCCACTCATGCAGTACGCCGGCTGCATCCATGTGGCTGCGATGTACGCGGAATGCATCGGGGTAGACGACCAGCTGCGACCAGCCTTCCAGACCCACCTCGCCGAACTCCAGCAGCGGCAGGCAGCACAGCGCCGCCAGCAGCACGCCATCGCCGGCCTCCAGCTGCAGCTCGCCGATCGGCGTGATGGTCTTCTCGTGCAGGAAGCGCGTGGCCAGCACGCGCAGGCGTGCGCGGCGTTCGTCGTCCAGACCGCGCAGCCAGGCCGCACGGCGGCAGGCCTCATTCCACAGTACATCGTCGATAGGCCGCGGCGCAGGTCGCAGCCACTGCAGCAACGACTTGATCAGCGGAACATTCCCGGCAGGTAGCTGTGCCACTTCGGTGCGCGGATGCGCTGCAGCACGTCGTCGTCGCTGCCACCGCCGCCCGTGCTGGTGCTGGCTGCCGGGCGGACCGGTGCCGGCTTGGTGGTGGCGGCCGAAGCGGTCGCGGTCGGTGCACGCTGCGAGGCGGCATCGCCGTTGGAGGACACGCAGGCGCCGCGGCTGTCGTCCAGCGCTGCCGTCGCAGACGCCGCGAAGGGCATCGTCAGCAGGATCAGGCAATGGGCATAGCGGCGCATTGACGACATCCACGTTAAGGGAAGGTGAGTTCCCGATTCTAGCCCGAACCCGGCGCCCCGTTGGAAGCCCCCGCAGAACCCAGCGTGGCGGGCGCCGCTGGCGGCTTTCCCGCATAATTCCTTCCTGACTTCGTGGAAGCTGCCGTGGACGACCGCCAATTGCTGGCCAAACTCGCTGCCGGTCGCCTCTCCGGCGACGCCCTGGCCCGTGAGCTGGGCCAGACCCGGGCGGCCATTTGGAAGCGTATTCAAGGACTTAGAGCCGCCGGTGTGGACATCGAAGGCCGTGCAGGTGAGGGCTATGGCCTGACCCGCCCGGTCGACCTGCTGGACCCGGATGCGATCCGTGCCGGCCTGCCCGCCGAGGTGCTGCCGCTGCTGCACGACCTGCAGGTGGCTTGGACGGTGGACTCGACCAATGCCGAATTGCTGCGTTGCAGCGCGCCCCAGCGCGGGGTGAGCGTCCTGCTGGCCGAACGCCAGACCGGCGGCCGCGGCCGTCGCGGCCGTACGTGGGCGTCGCCGCTGGCCGCGCATGTGTACCTGTCGGTGCTGCGGCTGTTCTCCGGTGGCCTCGGCCGCCTGGCCGGGCTGAGCCTGGTGGCCGGCATCGCCGTGGCCGAAGCGCTGCACGACCTGGGCTACACCCAGGCGCAGCTGAAGTGGCCGAATGACCTGATCGTCGATAGCAAGCGCAAGCTGGTCGGCCTGCTGGCCGAGGGCGGTGGCGAATATGCCGGCCCGGCGCGCGCGGTGATCGGCATCGGCATCAACACGCACATGCCGCCATCCTTCGCCGAGCAGATCACCCAGCCGTGGGTGGACCTGGACACGCTGGCCGGCAAGCCGGTGGACCGCAACGTGGTGGTTGCTGCCGTGCTGGCGCGCCTGCTGCCGGCACTGGAAGAATTCGATCGCGAAGGCCTCGCTCCCTTTCTGCCGCGCTACGCCGCGTTCGACATGCTGGCCGGTCGCGAAGTACGGGTGGAACTGGAAGGGCAGTGGCAGCATGGCACCGCGCTCGGCCTGGCCGATGACGGCGCCTTGCGCGTGCGCATCGATGGCCGTGAGCGCCTGCTGCACGCCGGCGAAGTCAGCGTGAGGGCGGCATGAGCGATTGGTTGTTCGACCTCGGCAACTCGCGCTTCAAGTTCGCGCCGTTGCAGGGCGACCGTGCCGGTGACGTGCAGGCCTGGGCGCATGGCGCCGAAGGCATGGCCGGACAGCCGCCGCACAGCCTGCCCAGCGGCACCACCGCGTTCGTGGCCAGCGTGGCCGCACCGTCGCTGACCAGCGCGATGCTGGACCAGCTGCAGCGTCGCTTCGAGCACGTGCACGTGGTGCGTACCAGCGCCGAATGCGCCGGCGTGCGCATTGCCTATGCCAAGCCCGAAAAATTCGGTGTGGACCGCTTCCTGGCCCTGCTGGCCGCGGCCAAGGCGCAGCGCCCGGTGCTGGTGGTCGGGGTGGGCACCGCACTGACGATTGATCTGCTCGACGCGGACGGCCAGCACCACGGCGGCCGCATTTCCGCATCGCCCACCACCATGCGCGAAGCACTGCATGCCCGTGCGGTGCAGCTGCCGGCTACCGGCGGTGACTACAGCGAATTCGCCAACGACACCGCCGACGCGCTCGCCTCCGGCTGCGATGGTGCGGCCGTGGCGCTGATCGAACGCAGCGCCCAGCAGGGGCACGCGCTGCTGGGCGTTGCACCGTCGCTGCTGGTGCACGGTGGCGGCGCACCGGCGCTGATGCCGTTGCTGCCCGGCGCCGACTACCACCCCTCGCTGGTGCTGGATGGTCTTGCCCGCTGGGCGGTGCACCAGCCCGCAGGCTAGTATCCGCGCATGCTGACCCGTGCCCTGATCGTCGTACTGGCCATCCTCAACCTTGGCGTCGCCTGCTGGTGGCTGCTGCGCGATGCACCACAGAAGCCTGCGCCGCCACCGCAACCCGCGGGCGTGGCCGAGCTGCGCTGGGTGCCCGGTGGCGTGGATGCCGCCGCGGCCGCCGAAGCCACGGCTGCCGCGCCGACCGCGCCGTTGATGGAGCGCGAGCCGGCGGAGAAGACGGCCGTGGCTGTAACGCCGGCGCCCGCCGCCCCGGCCAAGCCGGAGATTGCCAAGCCGCAGGCGGCTGAGGCTACGCCGGTTGCTGCCGCTGCCATGCCGGCAACACCGCCTGCATCAGCCCAAGCGCCGGGAAAACCCGCAACCCCGCCCGAGGCTGCCGAACCGCCGCGCTGCGTCGCACTGGGCCCGTTTGCCGACCGCGCCGCCGCGGCCAATGCGCAAGGCAAGGCCGGCACGCTGCTCAGCCAGGTGCGCCTGCGCGAACAGCCCGCTGCCAGCGGCAGTGCCCGTTACCGGGTGATGCTGCCGGCCGCCGCCAACCGCGAAGAAGCCCAGGCCACCGTGAAACGCATCGTCGCCGCTGGCCTGAGCGACTACTACATCATCAGCCAGGGCGAGGAGGCCAACGCCGTGGCGCTGGGCCAGTACCGCAACCGCGAAGGCGCCGAGCGGCGCATGGCGGCGGTGCAGGCCGCCGGCTTCCAGCCGCGCCTGGTGGCCAGCGGCGACTCCGGCCAGTGGTGGCTGGAAGCGCAACTGGCGGCGGGCACCCAGCCGGCCCAGGCCCAGCAGCGCAGCGGGGCGGCACAGAGCCGGTCGCTGGATTGCACGCGGTTGCGCTAGAATCCCCGGACCGCGGCGCTGCCGCCGGTGCGCCACCACGCCGC
This sequence comes from Stenotrophomonas sp. GD03958, assembly GCF_029839005.1. Taxonomy (NCBI): domain Bacteria; kingdom Pseudomonadati; phylum Pseudomonadota; class Gammaproteobacteria; order Lysobacterales; family Lysobacteraceae; genus Stenotrophomonas; species Stenotrophomonas sp. GD03958. The sequence goes on from NZ_JAOBZT010000002.1 coordinate 72,415, forward strand.
TTTAGCTCAGTTGGTAGAGCAACTGTCTTGTAAACAGTAGGTCATCCGTTCGATTCGGATAAGCGGCACCACCAAACTCCAGTTGTGCAGCTCGACACGGGCGGCGCAGTAATCGGTCGAGCACTGCTCTCTGCTGCGTCTCTCCCCTTCTTTTCCTTCCTTGCTGTTATCTCATCTTGCACCTGACGAGGTGCGTCCCACCTGCCTGTGCGCGTGCTTCGTGGTCTATGCGCGTTTCTCGTAGTCGAAAATGTGTAGCCATTAGGCTACATTTTTCCATGAAGATCCAGCGTACCCGTCAGTTCGCGACATGGATTGACGCTCTCTCAAGGACGTAACTGCACGCGCTCGCATCCTGGCCCGCATCGGTCGGCTCTCCGAAGGCCATCCGGGTGATCACCGCCATCTGGGGGACGGTATTTCCGAACTGCGTATCGATGCAGGGCCGGGCTACCGCCTGTACTACACCCAGCGCGGCAGGCAGTTGCTGATTCTTTTGGTCGGAGGTGACAAAAGCTCACAGCAACGCGATATCGAAAAGGCCAGGGAGATTGCACGTGCCCTGTGAGCGTCGAACCGGCTGTAGTCGAAACGAATCAATACCGAAGTACTGGAGCTGTTCCATCATGGCCACCAAGAAAAAAGTCGAACTCAAAGCATTTGATGTGGCCGAACACCTTCGGACACCCGAAGAAATGGCAGCCTATCTCGACGCCTGCATCGAGGAAAGCGACGGCGATTCCGCGTTCATTGCCAAGGCGCTCGGCGACATCGCGCGCGCTCAGGGTATGAGCAAGGTTGCGCGCGCGGCGGGCCTGTCGCGCGAGAGTCTTTACCGCGCACTGTCCGGCGAACGCAGCCCCGATTTCGCCACCATCCTGAAGGTGACCCGTGCCTTGGGTGTGCGTCTGCATGCCAGTGCCGCGTGAGGCATCAAGGCACTGCGCTCCACTTCCGCCGCCTCAAGAAGTCAGGTGCGATCAGTCTCAATCAAACCGAATGATGCGGATCAACCCTCTTGTCGACGATCCGTCTCCGAAGGCGGCCACCGTGCCACAGGGGAATACCTCTTTCGCACCATCATGGTTGACGAATGAGATCGTGCAGTGTGCCCGCGTCCCAGGCGTGATGCGGGTAACGGCGCGGTCATTCAGCACGAAGCTGTACCACATGAATTCAGGGCTTATGGAAAGCGCCCTGGGACGCGCGGTGGAGGCGATCATCTCGGCAACAGCGCCACCGCGCGAATCCACTTCGTCCAGTCGCAGTTCAACAAAAACAGGTTTCAGGTTTGGATAGGGTGTGCGCATTTCAGGAGTGGGTCAGCCTGATTCGATAGCCGGGGTAGCGAGGCGTTGACGCTGTGCGTTGGAATCCCACCGTTCTGCATTACTGAGCCCCCTGCACCTGCAACGCCACATACTCCGCCAGCCCCCGGCAGGCCAGCATCAGTCCCTCGCGCGTGCCATCGCCGATATCGTCTTTCTCTTCCCCGTCCACGCGCACGCGCTCTGCGGCGTGATACAGCTCCAGCAGCGACACCAGGCCCACTGCGGCGCGATCCCTGCGTGCGGCGGCCACCGTGTCGCCAGGTGTGCTTGCCGGTCCCGGCCACGGCTGTCCATCGGCGGCGTCACCGGCCTGGATGCGCTGCAGGCATCCGGGCAGGTTGATCGGCGCGGGCGCCTCGTTCGCGGCGGCAAAGGCGGCTTCCAGCGGCTGCGCCAGTTCGAGCGGCAGATGCAGGGCGGCGTCGCCCAACGTGGCGGTCAGATACGGGTAGAGCGTCTTGGACATGCGGGCATCCTCGTCAGGCACGGAGGCGCGCCACGATAGGGTGGCGGGCGATGCGTGGCTTCCAAGACCGGAAATCGATGAGCCGGCGGGCACAGGGCCCCCACGCACCGCCCGCCGTCGATCGGCGAACGGATTGCCAGCCGGCGCCGCTTTTGGGAAGACGGCGCCGGCTGGCAAGCGTATACAGCTTCGATTAAACGGGCTTGGAAGTCCCGACCACCTTTGCAGGTGGCGATTCATCATGCGCACGCGAAATCCCCGCCTGCCAGTCGTTTGTTTCGATGGCATCGGGTGATCTGAAAGGAAAAGTGAATTATCGCGTTTGGCCCGTTTCGAGCATCGCAATGCCAGAAGCGACATATAGAGCGGGGCTGCACTCCACCGCGAATCCGGCGCCGTCTTCGCTATCGCGCTGCCCATCACGACCCACGTGGTGAAGCTGGCTCAACTGCGTGACGCCGATCAAGCGGCGCTGAGTCTGTGTCCCATGATGGCAGTCAGGCATGTGGTTGCTCGCGTGTGAATTGACCTGCAGAAGCACGCCAATGGTGCTATCACGTGGTGCCATCAATCCTCCTGGGTGGGGAGGGACGGCTTGGCCGGCCCGACTGTGACTTTGCCGGAGCCTCCGCCGCCGCCTCCACCGTAGCTGCCGCCGCTGATGGGCCCGGTGTAACCGCCGCCGCCACCGCCACCGCCATTGCCATTCCCGCCGCCGCGAGGGGGAGGGCTCGTTGTGATGGGCTCACGCGAAGTCCCATTCCAGTCCTGGCTATCGGTCATTTGGTAGGTCACGCAGTGGGACGCGTTGCAGACGATGACCTTGGATCCTGGTTGGATGGACTCATTGAAGGTTCCGGAATTTTTCTTGTTCGTCACCTGCGTGTATCTGGTCAGGAACGCTCTGGTAGCTGTGTCTGGAAGTGGGGTCTGCCCACGACACGGTGTGCAGGACGCTGGGCCGAACACGGTTGAAGGGTTGCCGAAAGGCCAGGTTGCATGCGCGAATGGAAGTGCGGCGAATGCTGCCAGGACCACGATTGCCGCAATAATTATCTTTGTTCTCATATTATTAAGCCGTTTGTCTATTTTTGGTTTGCAGGATTACCAATCGAACGTCATTGGCAGCATGATTGGTAGATTTCTCTTGAGATTTCCTGCGCACGAATGATCTGCTCTGCCTGCATGCTGCTGGACAGGCGACTTATCGATTCCGCCGAGTACTGGCTTGGATGCACGCGGTGCAGGGCCATCCAGTAGCCGAGGCTCCTGGTGTAGGAGCGCTCGGCGACTATTCCTCTGTCATAGATGTTTGCGAGCGCTTCGATGGAATCCAGGTTTCCTGAAGAAACAGATTCGTTCAGATACTCCACAGCGTTCCGGCGAAAGTCGATCAACCTGCTGGGATCAGAGAGGACTTCGGTGAGATTGCCGATGGCGGCGCGAGGGTTCTGGGCGTACATCAGTCGGGCTTCAATGGACCCTTGAGCGGCTGCCAGTGACAGCCAGTTTTCTCCCGTGATGTCGGTTCGTTGGGCAATCGCCTTGCAGTTCTCGATTTCTTCTTCGATACGCCTCGAGAACTGCTCGGCAAGTCCCATGGATGAGTACACCTTGTACTCACTGTCGTCGCCCGGATCGAGGGCTCGTTTGCAGCTGGCAAGCCTCGAGTGTATTTCGTAGCTTGCTTGGCCGTCGCCAGATTTTGATCGCTGCATTCTCTGGTCGATGTAGTTCGTGGCATCGCCTCTGTATTCGGGAGGCCTGATGTCGATCAGGAAAGCTTTGGGTCCCAACGCGATGCGCGCATTGACCGTCGCGGTGGATCGCTGTGCAGCGGTCCTTGCCGTACGCGGATCGGCTATTTCATGGGTTGAAGCTTCATCCACCGACGCCAGAAGTGGCGCGTGCTCTGCCGAGGAGGTATCGGCGCCGGATACCGAGCAGGACGCGGTCAACACCGTGAGCGTGCCGATACACAGGTGCTTGCTGAGTGGCGCCAAGAAGCCGGCTGGGAGTCTACTTCGATTCAATGCGGGAACATCCGAGCCTCCAATTTGGGCGAGAACCTTCGCTGCACTGAAGGGAAAGCGATAGAGCCGTATCCGTCACTGTGGAGAACCCCATCACAGGCGGAAGAATTTCTGATCCATAAGGCCGGGGAATCCCTACGCATGGCTGCCTGTTGTCCATTTGCGCCATGGCGGCGCCAATGCCCTGCTGCACCGCCGCGAGTGGTGTCACACAGCTCTGGCTAGACTGTGCTTCTTTTTCCCCCGCAAGGAGGCACCCATGGCCCATCCCATTTCCGTATCCCTGATCGGCGTTCCCACCGATGTCGGTGCGGGCCATCGCGGTGCACGGCTGGGGCCGGAAGCGCTGCGCGTGGCGGGCCTGCCGGAGGCGCTGGAAGCGCGCGGCGTGGACGTGCGCGACCTGGGCAACCTGGATGGCCCGCGCAACCCGTGGACCGCGCCGGTGCAGGGCTACCGCCATCTGGAGGAAGTGGTGGCGTGGAACCATGCACTGATGGAAGCCAGCTATGCCGAACTGCAGGCCGGCCGCATGCCGATCATGCTCGGCGGCGACCACTGCCTGGGAATCGGTTCGATCACTGCCGTGGCACGCTGGTGCCGCGAGCAGGGCAAGACCCTGCGCGTGCTGTGGCTGGATGCACATTCCGATTTCAATACCAGCGATGTCACCCCCTCGGGCAACATCCACGGCATGCCGGTGGCCTGCCTGTGCGGCCTCGGCCCGGAGGCGCTGACCCACCTCGGCGGCAGCGCACCGGCGATCACTCCCACCCAGGTGCACCAGATCGGCATCCGTTCGGTGGACCCGGAAGAGAAGCGCCTGATCAAGACCCACAACGTGGATGTCTATGACATGCGCTACATCGATGAGAACGGCATGAAGCGCACGGTCGAAGCAGCACTGGCGGGCATCGACGAGAACACCCACCTGCATGTCAGCTTCGATGTGGATTTCCTCGACCCGAGCATCGCGCCGGGCGTGGGCACCACCGTGCCGGGTGGGGTGAACTACCGCGAGGCGCAGCTGGTGATGGAGATGATCGCTGACACCGGGTGCATGGGGTCGCTGGACATCGTCGAGCTCAACCCCTTGCTGGACAAGCAGAATGCCACCGCCGAACTGGCCGTGGACCTGGTCGAGAGCCTGTTCGGCAAGTCCACCCTGATGCGCGACTAAGGCAACCGCCTGAACGGATCGCCGATCCGTTCACACCCGCTCCACGCCCCTGCCGCCAGATTGCACTTCACGCGGCGGCGGCGGGCATTGGCCTTCTCCCGCTGAGCGAAAGAATCCCATCCGCGAATGAAGCGGTGTAGCGGCAAACCCAAGGAGAAGCCCATGAAGCGCGTAGTTGCCCTGATGCTGTTGTCGATGTTCTCGGTGGCCCTGCTGGCCGGTTGCAACACTGTGGCCGGTGCCGGCAAGGACGTGCAGAAGGCCGGTGAGAAGGTTGAGGATGCCGCCAAGGGCAACTGAGCCCGGCGCGGAACGGAAGGAAAAAGGCCGGGGATCATCCCCGGCCTTTTTCTTGCACGCTGCCACACACGGCTGTGCAAGCGGAGTGAACCATTCAAGCAGGTGAGCACGCATTTCATTGCTGGTTGACCGGTACTCAACAGCGACTGCGCGAAGCTGGAACCACGGTAAGAACGCCGTTGCAACCAAGGACTCCCAGCAATGAACAAAGACATCATTTCCGGCAAGTGGTCGCAGCTGAAGGGCAAGGCCCAGGCCAAGTGGGGCGATCTGACCAACGACGATTTCGATGTGGCCGAAGGCAATGCCGAATACCTGGCCGGTCGCCTGCAGGAGCGTTATGGCTGGGCCAAGGACCGCGCCGAGAAGGAAGTCCGGGATTTCGAAGACAGCGTGCGCAAGGATTACCCGGATTACAAGTAAGCCCCCGGGTTTCCCCCACGACACAACGCCCGCGCCGAAAGGTTGCGGGCGTTGTGTTGTCTGCGCGGAGGATCAGCGTGCCGGCGGGTCCGGCACGTAGCGGTTGGGGAACGCCTGCGGTTCGCGCGGCAGGCGTGACGGCGAATCGACCAGGATGCCGCGCGCGCGCAGGTTGCGGGCGCTGTCGTAGCGCAGCTGCAACACCTGCGCCGGGCTGCGGCTGGCGCGCTCGAACTCGGTATCGCGCACCGAGGACTGCTCGCGCGCGCCGTGGCCGGTGCCCAGCGCCGGCGCCTGCGGCTTGCTGGCGTAGCCCTCGATGCGGCTGGCGCCGGCATCGGCGGCCGCTTCGGCCTGTGCAGCCGGGGCCGGCGGTGGCAGGCCCCGGCGCAGGATCGGCTCAGGGCGCCAGCGGCGTGCTTCCTCGAACACGGCCACGCCCACCACGCCGATGTTGTCGGGGCGGCCGGTGCGGCTGGCATAGCTGCCGCTGGGGCTGCTGAAGACGAACTGCGCCACTTCGTCCTGGCTCTTGCGCCAGCCGGTGATGTCGGCGCGCTGTCCGGGGTTGAGCACGTAACCGGTCTGCGAGGGATCGGCATCTTCGCCGGAGATGGCGTTGACGCCGTCCACCGACAGCACCACCAGCACCCGGCGGGGGCTGTCGTTGTACAGGCGCACGGCGTAGCGGTGACCGCGCTCACCGGCCACCCAGCGCTTGCCCTCGGCGGGGTAGCTGCGCAGTTCGGTGCCGCGGTCGCGGTCGACCAGGGCCATGCGCACGGGGCCGCCCTCGTAGACCGGCGGCGGCATCGGGGCCGGGCGGAAGCCGGCCAGAGGCAGGATAAGCAGCAGGGGCAGCAGGCGTTTCATCGGGCGTCTCCAGCGGGGTTGCGTGAATGAACGCGCCGCAGGCCCTGACGGGGTTGGTGGCGTGCAAGGTAAACTGGCCCCGTTCATCGAAGGTTACCCCACGCAGTCATGACCACCCGAGTCCTTACCGGCATCACTCCCTCCGGCACGCCCCACCTGGGCAACTACGTTGGCGCCATCCGCCCGGCCATCGCGGCCAGCCGCGCGCCGGGGATCGAGAGCTTCTTCTTTCTGGCCGATCTGCACAGCCTGATCAAGTCACAGGATCCGCAGCGCACCCAGCGCGCGACCCTGGAGATCGCGGCCAGCTGGCTGGCCTGCGGCCTGGACCCGGAACACGTGTGGTTCTACCGGCAGAGCGACATCCGCGAGACCACCGAGCTGATGTGGTTCCTCACCGCCATCGCCAGCAAGGGCATCCTCAATCGCGCGCACGCCTACAAGGCGGCGGTGGACAAGAACCGCGAGGAAGGCGTGGACGAGGACGCAGGCGTCAGCGCCGGCCTGTTCATGTACCCGGTGCTCATGGCGGCCGACATCTTGATCTTCAAGGCCAACCAGGTACCGGTGGGCCGTGACCAGATCCAGCACATCGAGATGGCGCGCGATTTCGCCCAGCGCTTCAACCACGTGTATGGCAAGGAGTACTTCCCGCTGCCGGAGGTGGTAATCGACGAGCAGGTGGCGACGCTGGCGGGCCTGGATGGCCGCAAGATGAGCAAGAGCTACCACAACACCATTCCGCTGTTCGTGCCGCGCGAGGAGCTGAAGAAGCTGGTGTTCTCGATCCTGACCGATTCGCGCGCACCGGGCGAGCCGAAGGACACCGAGGGCTCGGCACTGTTCCAGATGTACCAGGCGTTCGCCACCCCGGAACAGACCGCGGAATTCGCCAAGGCGTTCGCTGCGGGCATCAGCTGGGGCGATGCCAAGCAGCAGCTGTTCGAGCGCATCGACAGCGAACTGTCGCCGCTGCGCGAGCGCTACAATGCGCTGATGGCCGAGCCGGAGAAAATCGAAGCGCTGCTCAAGCGCCGTGGCCAGCAGCTGCGCGAGCAGTTGGCGGCACCGCTGCTGGAAGAACTGCGCCACGCCGTGGGCCTGCGCGACCTGTCCACGGCGGGCGACATCGCCAGCGAAGATGCCGGCGTGGCCCGCGTGGCGCCGCCGCAGTTCAAGCAGTACCGTGAGAAGGACGGCCGGTTCTACTTCAAGCTGACCGCCGGTGACGGCACGCTGCTGATCCAGAGCGAAGGCTTCGATTCGCCGCGTGATGCCGGGCAGTTGATTGCCGTGATCAAGCAGGCCGAGCAGGGCGACCAGCTGCAGAGCGAGCTGTTCAAGCTGGAAGCCGAGGTGGACGCGGTACTGGCCGCGCTGGCCGTGCTGCGCGAAGAATAAAGGTCGTGCCGGCCGCTGGCCGGCAATTGCATGGGAAACGCCGGCCAGCGGCCGGCACTACCACGGTATTTGCATAGGGAATGCCGGCCAGCGGCCGGCCCTACCCGCGAACGAAGGTCATGGCATGATGTCCGCGCGCCTCCGGCGCGATGACATGGAGTCTGCAATGGCCTGGTTGTCGCTGCTGCTGTTCCTGCCCTGGTTCCTGCTGCTGGGCAGCCTGTACTGGCTGTTCCCGCGCCAGCCGCGCACCGCGCGGCGGCGCCTGTTCGATGGCACCACCCTGTTGCTGGCCTTCGCGCTGAGCATCGCGTCGATGCTGTGGGGGTATCGCATCGGCATGGCACAGCTTGGTGCCGGCCCCATCTGGCCGCAGGTACTGGCGGTGCTTTACGCCTACGGCGCGTTCCTGGCGGTGCTGGTGCTGGCGCTGCTGGTGCGGCCGCGCTGGTTGGACCGGTAGTGTCGGCCGCTGGCCGGCAACTGCATTCAACGGGCTGCCCCGAGGTTGCCGGCCAGCGGCCGGCACTACCCGACCAAAGCCGCATCGAAGCCGGGTTGCCTGCGCGCCTACCATGGGCTTCTGTTTCCGAGACTGCCAGGTGCGTGCCGATGACCGCCGACCCCAGCATCCATACCATCGATACCGGTTTCCAGCGCCCCGACTTCGACGCGGCCTACCTGATCGTTGAAAACGGCCGCGCCGCGTTCGTCGACTGCGGCACCGGGCTGTCAGTGCCGGCCATGCTGCAGGCGCTGGCCGACGCCGGCCTGGGCGTGGATGCGGTGGACTGGCTGCTGCTGACGCACGTGCACCTGGACCACGCCGGCGGTGCGGGCCTGCTGATGCAGCAGCTGCCGAACGCGAAGGCGGTGCTGCACCCGCGCGGTGCGCCGCACATGATCGACCCGACCCGGCTGATCGCCGGTGCCACGGCGGTGTACGGCGCCGAGGAAATCGCGCGCAGCTATGGCCGCATCGAACCGATTCCCGCGCAGCGCGTCGTGGTGGCTGAAGATGGCCACCGCATCGACTTGGCCGGCCGCGAGCTGGTATTGCTGCACACGCCGGGCCACGCACTGCACCACTACTGCGTATGGGATGCACGAAGCCGCAGCTGGTTCACCGGCGATACCTTCGGCATTTCCTACCGCGAGCTGGACAGCGCGCAGGGGGCCTTCATCTTCCCGACGTCGTCGCCGGTACAGTTCGACCCGGAGGCGATGAAGGCCTCGATCCGGCGCATGCTGGGCTACGGCCCGCAGGCGATGTACCTGACCCACTACGGTCGTGTGGAACAGGTGGAGAAACTGGCCAACGACCTGTTCGAGCAGATCGATGCGATGGCCGCCATCGGCCGCCAGTGCGATGGCCGGCCGGACCGTCACCGCTGCCTGCTGGCTGCACTGCAGGCGCTGTACCTGGAACGTGCGCAGCTGCATGGCTGTGCGCTGGACGATGCGGCGGTGACTGCGGTGCTGGCGATGGACATCGAACTCAACGCGCAGGGCCTGGCCTGCTGGCTGGATCGCATCCGTCGGTAGATCCACGCCATGCGTGGATGACGCAAGCTCACGCTGCACCGCGATGTCACGACCACGTTACACTCTGGTGACTTCCAAGCTAGCCGTGGTACTGCCGTGAATCCGATGCGCGTGTTGCTGCTGTCGTCCTGCCTGTTCGTCGGTGGCCTGGCCCATGCGGCCAATGACCTTCCCGGTGGCGGCATCGATCCGCAGGCACTGTCGCGCCACGTGCGCGTGCTGGCGTCGGATGAGTTCGAGGGCCGCGCACCGGCCACCGAGGGCGAAGAGCGCACGGTGCAGTACCTGATCGAGCAGTTCCGCAGCTATGGCCTGCAGCCGGGCGGCGTGGACGGCAGCTGGGTGCAGCCGGTGCCGCTGGTGCGTGCGCAGCTGGAGGGCGCGGCCAAGGCCAGCCTGTCGTTGAAGCAGGGCAAGCGTGCGCTGGCCAATGGCGTGGACGTAACCCTGCAGAGCCTGCAGCCGCGCAAGCGCGTGCAGATCAAGGATGCACCGCTGGTGTTCGTCGGTTACGGCATTGATGCGCCGGAACGCCACTGGAACGACTACAAGGACGTGGACCTGCACGGCAAGATCGCCGTGGTGCTGATCAACGACGCCGATTTCGAAGCCGATGCGCCGGGCGCGTTCGACGGCAAGGCGGTGACCTACTACGGCCGCTGGACCTACAAGTTCGAGGAAGCCGCACGCCGTGGCGCCGAGGGCGTGCTGATCGTGCACGAGACCGCGCCGGCCGCCTATGGCTGGGCCACGGTGAAGAGCTCGGGTACCTCGCCGCTGTTCGACATCGAACGCAGCCAGGCCGAGGCGATGGCGCAGCACACGCCGCTGCGCGGCTGGATGCAGCGCGAGCTGGCCGAGGCGATCTTCGCCGACGCGGGCCTCGACTTCGATGCGGAGAAGCGCAAGGCGATGCGTGCCGACTTCCGCCCGGTGGCGCTGGACAACGCCAAGCTGAGCGTGGACTTCGCGCTCAAGCGCGAACAGGTGGTCACCCGCAACGTGGTGGCCAAGCTGCCCGGTGGCGAGCATGCCGACGAGGCGGTGATCTTCTCCGCGCACTGGGATGCGTTCGGTATCGGCCAGCCCGACGCCAAGGGCGACCGCATCCGCCGTGGTGCGATCGACAATGCCACCGGCGTGGCCACGGTGCTGGAACTGGGCCGCGTGTTCGCCGCTGGCCCGCAGCCGCAGCGCACGCTGTACTTCGTGGCACTGACCGCCGAAGAGAAGGGCCTGCTGGGCGCCAGCTACTACGCCGCGCATCCGCTGGCGCCGCTGGACAAGACCGCTGCGGTGCTGAACATCGAAATGTTCAGCCCGGATGGCCCGACCCGCGACATCGCCTCGTGGGGCAAGGGCCGGGTGTCGCTGGAAGGCGACCTGGAACGCGTGGCCAAGGCCCGCGGCCGCAGCTACAGCCCGGATCCGAACCTGGAAGCCGGCTTCTTCTACCGCGCCGACCACTTCGCCTTTGCCCGCCTGGGCGTGCCAGCGATCACCATCGGCCCGGGCCTGGACAAGCTGGACGGTGGGGCTGAAGCCGGGCGCGCGCTGCGCGAGAAGTACTTCGCCGACTGCTACCACCAGGCCTGCGATGCCTGGACGCCGAGCTGGGACCCGAGCGGCCACGCTGCCGACACGCTGCTGGTCTACGACCTGGGCGCCGAGCTGGCCAACAGCCGCCGCTGGCCGACGTGGGAAAAGGAATCGGAGTTCCGCGGCGCGCGCGACAAGAGCGAAGCGGCCCGCCGTTGAGGATCGGAATCGGCGGGGTGTCATGTCATTCCGCCGCGGGTAGAGTCGACTGATAGTCGACTATCGCGCGCAGCGCGGGTTTTTCGGTGCCGACCTAGAGAGCAGTCGACTAACAGTCGACTCTACCGATTGCCGATTGTCGATTGTCGATCAGCGGCCGGCACTACCTGCGCCGGCGCAGCAGCTTCCATGCGCCCCAGCCGCCGGTGGCGAGCGCTGCCAGATAGCACGCCACCATCGTGCGCAGGCCGACCAGCGATCCGCCGTTGACGCCGCGATGCAGGCGCAGCTGCAGCGAGCTGTGGCCGCTGCCCAGGTCCACTGCCAGCTGCAGCGCCAGTGCGGCGCAGAACAGCAGCAGGGCGACCCCGAAACCGATGCGTGGCCATGCGGCCTGTGCGCTGGGGCGGCGCAGCAGCCAGGCCAGTGCCGTGGCTGCGGCCAGCGTCACCGCGATCCACATCAGTGGAGGAGCGGGAGACGCAGCGGCCACCGGCAGTGCACCGGTGGCCGCGATCAGGGCAACGCGCCTACTTGCGGGTGCCGTCGAGCCAGTTCGGGCCCTTGTTGGTAAGGAAGAACACATAGACCACCAACGATACCGCGATCGTGGCAGTCACGTAGAGGGCGAACCAGTCGACGTGGCCGGTCTTCAGCGCGCCCTGGTACAGCAGCGGGGCGGTGCCGCCGAACAGCGAGTTGGCCAGCGCGTAACCCAGGCCTACGCCCAGCGCACGCACGTGGGTGGGGAACAGCTCGGCCTTCACCACCGCGTTGATGGACGTGTAGCCGGTGAGGATGACGAAGGCCAGTGCCAGGGTCAGGAAGGCCAGGGTGGCGTCATGCTGGTGCGGTAGCTGGGTGATCAGGTACCAGCTGTACAGCACGCCGCCGGCGCCGAAGAACACCAGCAGGGTCTTGCGGCCGATGATGTCAGACAGCCAGCCGCCGACCGGCTGCAGCACCATCAGGAACGCCAGCACGCCCAGGTTGATCAGGGTGCCGGTCATCGGATCGTTGCCGGCGAAGGCGCTCTGGATCATCTTCGGGCCGTTCACCGAGTAGGTGTAGAAGGCCACGGTGCCACCGGCGGTGATCAGGAAGCACAGCAGCAGCGGCCGCCACTGGTGCACGAACAGTTCGTACATCGAACCGGATTTCTGTGCCTTGCCCTCGCGCGCGGCCTCGATGGACGACTCCGACAGCGACTCGTCCATGCCACGGCGCAGCCAGAACACCACCACCGCGGCGATGCCGCCGATGCCGAATGCGATGCGCCAGCCCCACTCGGAGATCTCCGGCTTGCCCCAGAAGGTCAGCATCAGCAGCAGGGTCAGCTGGGCCAGCACATGGCCGCCGACCAGGGTGACGTAGTGGAAGGAGGACAGGAAGCCGCGGCGGCCCGGGATGGCGGCCTCGGACATGTAGGTGGCGCTGGCGCCATATTCGCCGCCGGTGGCGAAGCCCTGCAGCAGGCGCGCGAACAGCAGGATCACGGCGGCCCAGATGCCGATGCTGGCGGCGGTGGGGGTGATGGCGATGAGGAACGAACACAGTGCCATCAGCGTGACCGAGACCGTCAGCGCCAGGCGACGGCCATGGCGGTCGGCGAAGCGGCCGAAGAACCAGGCACCAATCGGGCGCATCAGGAAGGTCGCGGCGAAGATCGCCCACACGTACAGGGTGGAGTTCTTGTCGTCCGGCGAGAAGAACTGCGATTCGAAGTACACGGCGAACACCGAGTACACGTAGACGTCGTACCACTCCACCAGGTTGCCGGCGGAGCCTTTGAGGGTGTTGGAGATCGAACGCCGCAGGGCGGCACGGTCGTTCGCGGGTACGGCAGGATGGGACGTGGTGCTCATCTGGGTGGGAATCCTCGATGCGGCGCGTCCGTGCGCAGGGAAAACGGCGCACGGCCTTGGGGCGGCGCGGCCGGACAGCCCTCTTGGTACTGCATGGGCCGTCAACACGGGGTAGCAGACCAGAGCAGGGTGCATGGATGGATGACAGCGTGCCACCGTATGGGGTCCCGGACCATACTCAAAACGTCCTAGAATCCGCCTTCCCCCGGCTCCCTGGTGTGTCATGTCGGCTCCCCCCTCTTCGTCTGCGGCTGCCCCCCGGGGTGGCCTTGTTGCGCTGGCATTGCTGCTGGTCTACGTGGTCTGGGGCTCGACCTACCTGGGCATCGCCAAGGCCCTGCACGGGGGCGCGCTGCCGCTGACGATGGTGTCCGGCAGCCGGTTCATCATTGCCGGTGGCCTGATGTTCCTGGCCTTGCGCCTGTTCTGGAAGATGCCGAACCCGACCCTGCGGCAGTGGCGCAACCTGGGCATCATGGGCGTGACCATGTTGGTGCTGGGCAACGGCATGGTGGTGCTGGCCGAGCGCGAGGTGTCCTCGGGACTGGCAGCCACTGCGGTGGCCTCGGTGCCGCTGTGGATGGCGCTGTTCTCGGCGCTGCGCGGCCAGCACGCCAGCCGCGGTGAGTGGCTGGGCATCGCCATCGGCTTCCTCGGCGTGGTCTGGCTCAACGCAGGCAGCAGCCTGACCGCCTCGCCGACCGGGCTGGTGCTGCTGCTGATCGCGCCGGTCGGCTGGGCATTCGGCTCGGTGTGGGCACGCGGACTGGACCTGCCGGGCCCGTTCATGACCGCCGCCGGGCAGATGATCTGTGGCGGTGTGCTGCTGGTGCTGATCGGCCTGGCGGTCGGCGAGCGCCCGACCACGCTGCCCGATACCGGTGGCCTGCTGGCGATGGCCTACCTGTGCGTGTTCGGCTCCATCGTCGCGTTCACCGCCTACGTGTGGCTGCTGCAGAACGTGCGCCCGGCGCTGGCTGGCAGCTATGCATACGTCAATCCGGTCATTGCGGTGCTGCTGGGCGCGCTGCTCAACGGTGAGCGCTTCGGCTGGCGCGACCTGCTGGCGATGGCGGTGATTCTCCTGGGTGTGGTGGTACTGACGATGGCAAGGACGCGCAAGAAATGAGCATGGACGAGAAAGAACAGCGCCGTGGCCTGCTGGTCACGGCTTCCACCTTCGTCATCTGGGGTCTGGTGCCGGTGTACTGGCACCTGCTCAATGAGGTGCCATCGTTCCAGATCATCGCCCACCGCATCATCTGGAGCACCGTGCTGGTGCTGGGCTGGCTGCTGCTCAGCGCACGCCTGGGCTGGTGGCGGAAGATCGCTGCGCAGCCGCGCGCGCTGCCGATTCTGCTGGTCTCGAGCCTGACCATCGCCTTCAACTGGGGCCTGTACATCTGGGCGGTCAACGCCGGCCATGTGATCGAGACCAGCCTGGGCTATTTCATCAACCCGCTGGTGAACGTGCTGCTGGGCGTGCTGGTGCTGAAGGAGCGGCTGCGCCGCCTGCAATGGGTGGCGGTGGCGATGGCGGCAGTGGGCGTGGCCTGGCTGACCATCGATGCCGGCACACCACCATGGATCGCGCTGGGCCTGGCCTGTTCGTTCGGCCTGTACGGCCTGCTGCGCAAGCTGGTTTCGGTCGACCCGGTGGCGGGCCTTGGCGTGGAGAGCATGTACCTGTTCCTGCCGGCGCTGGGCTTCGCGATCTGGGCCGAAAATGGTCATGGTGGCGCGTTCTTCCACGGCTGGGGCTGGCGCAACGACCTGCTGCTGATCTTCGGCGGTGTGGTGACGGCGGTACCGTTGATTGGCTTTGCCTACGGCGTGAAGCGCATTCCGTTGTCACTTGTCGGCATCCTGCAGTACATCGCGCCGAGCCTGCAGCTGCTGCTGGGCGTGTTCTTCTTCCACGAAGCCTTCGACGCCGGCAAGGCGATTGGCTTTGCCGCGATCTGGGCCGGCCTGATCCTGTTCGTCGGCGATAACATCCGCACGATGCGCGCCAAGCGGTAGCACCGGGCCGGATCGACTGGCACGCATGAAAAAAAGAGCGGCGCCCCGGGGGGCGCCGCCCTGCTTCCATCCACCGCCAGGAGAGAGATGGCGGTGGCGGGAACGCGGGTGCAGGCTCAGAAGCGCTGCTGGTACTTCATGTACATGAAACGACCGATGTCGAAGCCGCCGTAGTAGACGAAGCTGCTGTTGGGCTGGCTGTACATGATCGGACCCTGATGGTCGAACACGTTGTTCAGGCCCAGCGAGACGGTACCGTCCCACGGCAGGGCGTAACGCACCTGCAGGTCGTGGAAGGTGTTCGAACCCACCTTGTTGGTCGGCGAGGCATCGGTGTAGGCCGAGCTGAAGCCCGGCATGTTGCACTCGTCCATGTAGGAGCACTTCTCCTTCATGCTGGAGTAGTAGCGTGCAGTCCAGCCGATGCCCAGGTTGCCGTACTGCCAGTCCAGGTTGAGGGTAGAGCGCACACGGAAGTTGCCACCCCAGCTGGTCAGCTGTTCCACCGGCGTGGTCGCGGCGTTGTCGTTGCGCTGCTCCAGATAGTCGGTATAGGTGGTGTTCCAGGTAACGGCGAACTTGCCGAACGCGGTTTCCGGCAGGCGGTAGCGCGCGCTGATGTCATAGCCGGCGGTTTCGCGGTAGCCGGCGTTGACCAGCGAACGGTCCAGTGCGTTGACCTGGCCGTTGCTGCCACGGGTGAAGCGGCCGCAGGCGGCGTCCGAGCCCTGCACGTAGCACTGTTCCAGGATGTTGGTGGCCGACTCGCCAACGATGGCGTTGTCGATGCGGATCTTCCACCAGTCCAGGCTGACGTCCAGGCCCTGCACGAAGTCGGGGCTGTAGACCAGGCCCACGGTCCAGGTCTTGGCGGTTTCCGGCTTCAGGTTCGGGTTGGAACCGGAGTTGAAATCGGTGGTGGCCTGCTGGCCCGGCTTGCTGGCCACGCTGCCGTCGCTGTTGAGCTGGCGGAAGTTGGCCGGCACCTTCAGGGCCTTGCAGCGTGCGGCAACGGCGGCGCTGGTGGCGGCAGTGCCGAACGAGGTATCGCACGGGTCGGTGAACGAGTCACGGCTGCTGACAGTGCCGCCGTACAGGTCGTCCACGGTCGGCGCACGGAAGCCGGTGCCGTAGGTGGCGCGCACCAGCAGGCTGTCGATCGGCTTCCACTTCACGCCGAACTTGCTGTTGGTGGTGGAACCGAAATTGTTGTAGTCCGAGTAGCGACCGGCAACGTCCAGCGAAAGCTCGCGGGCGAAGGCCATGTCGGCCAGCAGCGGCACCTGCATTTCCAGGTAGATCTCGTTGAGCGAGTAGTCGCCCTGGGTCGGCTTGCCGGTGGTGCCGGCGATCTGGCCGTTCTGCACCGTCAGGTCCGGGGTGTAGCGTGCTTCTTCGGTGCGGTGCTCGAAGCCCATCGCAGCCATGATGTCGCCGGCCGGCAGCGAGAACAGCGAACCGGAGATGTTGGCGCTGGCCACCTTGGTGGTGGTCTGGCTCTTGTCCACGTAGCGGGCGAACAGGTAGTCCTGCACGTCCTGGTTGCTCAGCGAGCCCGGGCCGGTGTAGCCCATCGGCGCGGCCGGGTTCCACGGCACGCAGCCGGCGATCACCGCATCGCGGGTACCGCAGTAGGCCACGCCGTTCTCGATGAAGGACGGGCCGACGGCCAGGTTGACGTTCGGCTGGTACATGCTGCCGGTACCAACGCGCTCGCCTTCATTGCGGTTGTAGGTGTAGCTGACGTTCCAGTCCCAGTAGCGCGAGCCGGTTTCGAAGCTGCCTTCCAGGCCCAGGCTGCCGCGCTTGGTTTCCAGGGTGTTCTCGGTGCCGCGCAGCATCTCTTCGGTGCGATGCGAGAACAGCACGTCCTCGCCCCACAGGTTGAATGCGCTGTCCTTGGACAGGGCGGCGCGGCTGCCGTTGCGCGCCTGCGTGGCGGTGACCGAGTACGGGTAGCCAGCCAGGTGCTTGGTCGATTCGCGCTTGCTGTACATGGCATCGGCAACGATGCGCAGGTCATCGGTGATCGAGAAGCCGCCGTTGGCGAACACCGAGGTGCGCTCCAGGCCGGTCAGCAGGCTCATGTTGGTCTTGGTGTTGGCACCATCGGCCGGGTTCGGCGCGTGGAAGTTGCCGGCGCTGGTCGGGTCGCCGCCCGGACCGACGGTCAGCGACTTGCCGCCGACGGTGACGCTGCCCCACGGCGTGGTGCCGTTGAGGCCATCGTTCGGATGGCGCGGACCGTTGACGTAGCGGCTGAACTCGCGCGCGCCGCCCATCACTTCGTCTTCCTTGGTGCGCTCGGCGCCAACGCTGAACCAACCGCGGTCGAAGGTCTTGCCGAAAGTGGCACTGTAGGAGCGCTTCTGCCCATCGCCTTCACCGTACTGGCCGACGTAGACGCTGGCTTCGCCACCATCGAAGTTCTTGCGGGTGATGATGTTGACCACACCGGCGATGGCATCGGAGCCGTACAACGCCGATGCGCCATCGGTCAGCACTTCAACGCGCTCCACGATGGCCGAGGGGATGGAGGCCAGGTCGGAGTAGCCGCCGGCGCTGACGCCCATGCGGCGGCCGTCGATCAGCACCAGGCTGCGCTCGGGGCCCAGGTTGCGCAGGCTGACATACATTCCGCCGAAATCGCGCGATGAGGTCAGCGACGACGCGCGGCTCATGCTTGGCGAGCCGGCAGCGGTCACATCCTGCAGGATGTCGGCGACGTTGACGTAGCCCTTCTTCTCGATCTCGGCGCGGTTGAGCGCGACCACCGGCTGGGCGGTTTCGACACTGGCCTGGCGGATGCGCGAGCCGGTGATTTCGATGCGGTCGAGGTTGGTGGTGTTGTCGCCCGCATCCTGTGCGAAGGCGGGGGTAGTGCAGCTGGCGGCCAGCGCGATGATGATCGCGTTGCGCAGCGGGGTGGTCTTCAGGGACATCCGTGAAATCTCGTGTTTCAGAAAAAACAAGCGTCCATTCTGTGGACGCGTGGGGTGCTGCAAACCAACGTGGGGGGCCGGATTCTAGAGTGTTTTCATTCGCAACTGTTTGTCGCGATGCTGCGGAATGTGCGTGAACATGAATCGCAACCAACAATCCACAGATGCGCTGTGCGCGGCGTCACGCGCGCTGCGTTTGCGATGGGCAGAGGCATCGATAGCGGCACGAAGCTGGCACGCTTGAGTGGTTGCGACAACGCGTCGCAGTACGCGCTTGTATGCAGGCGCGCAGCCGTTGTGATGCATCTGCCCGCATGAAATGCTCTTCGCCTCGTCATCGAAGGCAGGAGATGAAGAAATGATCCAGCTTGAAGAAGCACGCCGTCGCGTGGAGGCTGCACTTGCCAGCGACGATGAGCCGGTTGCCATCACGCATGAGCACGAAGTGGTCGAAGGGTGGCTGTTCTGCTTCCAGTCGCTGCGCTACCTGCAATCCGGCGAAATCTCGGATGCATTGGCCGGCAATGGGCCGATCTTCGTCGACCGGCACACAGGCGAGCAGCACGCGCTGGGCACGGCGTATCCGCCCGAGGAAGTCCTTCGCCAGCATCTGGCCGCGCGCGGCCCCGCCGTCTGATGCTGCGGCGGCGGATGTCTGAGTTCGGCAACCTGAAAGGGACGGAGCCTTCGCTCCGTCCCTGCAGGATGCGCGAAATGCCGCTGCGTGATGCTCAGGTTTCGCGCAGCGCCGTGGTGATCGGCAAACGTGCCGCGCGCAGCGCTGGGAACAGGCCGCCGACCAGGCCGATGCCCAGCGCCCATTTCAGTCCGGTCCACAGCAGTTCCGGCGACACATGGAACTTGAACACCACTGCGCTGAAGTTGCTGCCGATGGTGGACACGCTGTAGCCGTTGAACAGCAGCCACGCCACCGCACAGCCGAGCAGGCCACCCAGCAGCGCCAGCAGCATGGTTTCCAGCATCACCGCCGTCACCACCGGCAGGCCGCGGAAACCGATCGCGCGCATGGTGGCGATCTCGCGCGCACGGGTGGCCACGGCCGCATACATGGTGTTGAGTGCGCCGAACACTGCACCCACCGCCATGATCGTGCCGATCACCTTGCCGAGGATGTCGATCAGCTTGGTCAGCCCACCGCCCTGCTTGCTGTAGTAGACACGGGTGGTTTCCACGTCAAGCTTCAGGCGTGGGTCGGCGGCGACTGCTGCCTTGAACTGCTCGAAGCCGGCCTTGCCCTCGGTACGCACGCTGATCGACTGCCAGGCGCTGCGCTGGTAGGTGGTGGCCAGTGTATCGGCGTCGGTCCACAGCTCCGAATCGTGCGCATCGCCGGTGGCGAATACACCCACCACGGTCCAGGTCTGGTTGCCCAGGGTCAGCGTCCTGCCCACGTCCATGTCGCGGAACTGGCCCTTGGCACCCTGGCCGACCACGATCTCGCGCAGGCCGGTTGCGAACCTGCGGCCTTCGATGATCTTGACCTTGTCATGCACGGCCCAGGCCTGCGGACCGACGCCGCGGAACTGCGCGTTGACGTCGGTGCCGTCGGACTTGGACACCAGGTTGACCACCTGCGACAGTTCCGGTGACAGCAACGGCCGGCCCTGCGCATCGCGGCTGATGCCGGGCAGGGTGGACAGCATCGGTACCTGCTCGCGGGTGATCACCGAGTTGGTCTCGGCCTGCGAGCCACCGCGCAGCACGATGGCGGTGGTGTCATCGCCGGTGTTGTTGAGCGTGGCCTGGAAGCCTTCGCCCATCGCCAGCATCGCCACCAGCACGCCGACCACGCCGGCAATGCCGACCACGATCACCGACGATGCGCCCCAGCGTTGCGGCAGGCTGGCCACGCCGATGCGGGTGGCGGCCAACGCCAGCCGTCCGCCGCGGGTCAGCAGCAGCCACAGCGCCACCAGCACGGCCACGGTCAGCACGCCGATCCACGGCAGGCTGATCCACAGCACCAGGCCGATCGCAAGCAGCAGCACGGTTATGCCGTTGCCCAGCCACTTCTTGAGCTTGTTCATCTGCAATCCTCCTCAGCGGCCGGCCAGTGCATCGACGATTTTCAGGCGCTTGGCACGCAGCGCGGGCAGCAGCCCCACGATGATGCCGATCACCACGATCAGGCCCAGCCCCATCAGCCAGGTTGGTGTCGGTACGTGCGGCGGCAGCATGCCCATGCTCTTCGGGCCGATCGCCGGCAGGATCAGGGCGGCCAGGCCCATGCCGATCAGGCCGCCCAGGCCGATCAGCAGCACCGACTCCACCATCACCAGGGTCAGCACGGTGCCGTCCTTGAAGCCCAGCGTCTTCAGCGTGGCCAGCTCCGGCACGCGCTCGCGCACCGCCTGCGCCATGGTGTTGCCGGTCAACAGCAGCAGGGTGAAGAACACCGCACCCATGATCGAGGTGACGATCATGCCGATATCCGCGAATTGCTTGACGAAGGCCTGCTGGAACGCCGATTCGGTCTGGGTCTTGGTCTCGTGGTCGGAGTTGGCCGAGATCGCGTCGATCGCCTGCGCCACCCGTGAAGAGTGGTCCGGGTTGTCCAGCGTCACCGTGTACCAGCTCACCTGGTTCTTGATGTAGTCGTTGGATTCATCGAAGTACTTCCAGTTCATCATCAACTGGCGTTCTTCGTTGGCGGCCAGCGCACGGTCCTTGGAACGGTAGATGCCCTTGAGCACCAGCGGCCAGTCGTTGCTGCCGCCACGCGGGAAGATCGTGGCCTGCAGCGGGATGGTGTCGCCGATCTTCCAGCCGAACTGCTTGGCCAGGGTTTCGCCGACGATGGCGCCGGTACGGGTCTGCTTCCAGTCTTCCAGCTGTGCCGGGTCGATCTGCAGCTCGCGGTAGACATCGAAGTAGTTGGGGGACACCGAGAAGTTCGGGAAGAAGTTCTTCGGGTCCTGGTAGATGCCGCCAAACCACATGCCGTAGGCCACGTCGCGCACGCCGGCCACCTGGCGGACCTGGGTTTCCAGGCGGATCGGCAGCGACTGGGTGATCGACAGCCGCGAGGCCACGATCAGCCGGTTGGCACCTTCCACGCTGCCACCCGACGAGAACGCCACCCGCACCGAATCGAGCATGCCGAACAGCAGGAACGCGGCCACCACCGAGAGCAGGGTCAGCAGGGTGCGGGTACGGCTGCGGAACAGCTGCGCCCACACCAACGAGAAGTATTTCATCGCCGTGGCCTCCGTCAGTGGGCCAGCGGCGCGTCGGCCAGCTCGCCCTTGTCCAGGTGCACCGTGTGCGTGGCGTACTCGGCGGCCTTCGGGTCATGGGTGACCATGATGATGGTCTTGCCGTGTTCGCGGTTGAGCAGTTGCAGCAGGCCCAGGATCTCCTCCGCGGACTGGCGGTCGAGGTCGCCGGTGGGTTCGTCGCAGATCAGGAAGGTCGGGTCGGAGACGATCGCCCGCGCGATCGCCACGCGCTGCTGCTGGCCGCCGGACAGTTCATTCGGGCGGTGGCTGCGGCGGTCGGCCAGGCCGACCAGGGTCAGCGCGATCTCGGCGTTGCGGCGGCGCTGCGCCGCATTGAGGTGGGTCAGCAGCAGCGGCAGCTCCACGTTCTTCTGCGCGGTCAGCATCGGCATCAGGTTGTAGAACTGGAACACGAAGCCGACGTGGTGGCTGCGCCAGGTCGACAGCTGGCCGCCGCTCATCTGGTCGATGCGCTCGCCCTCGATGCTGATCTCGCCGCCGCTGGGGTTGTCCAGGCCGCCGATCAGGTTGAGCAGGGTGGTCTTGCCCGAGCCGGACGGACCCATCAGCGCGACGAAGTCGCCGCTGGCGATGTCCAGGTCGATGCCGTGCAGCACCTGCACTTTCTCGGGGCCACGCTGGTAGGTCTTGGTGATGTTGCGCAGTGAAACCAGGGTCGACATGGGTGGTTCTCCACGGAAGGCGGGAAACGGGGAAGCGCACCTGCGGTGACCGCAGGCGTGCGTCGAGCGGTGCTGCCGGCGGCGCCCATGGGCGCCAGGCCGTTACTGCGCTTGTTTCTGTTGCACCTTGGCGCCATCGCGCAGGGTGTCCGGCGGGTTCACCACCACCGATTCACCGGCGCTCACGCCCTTGAGGATCTGGCGGTCCTTGCCCATCGCCTGGCCGGCCTCGACCGTGCGCTGCTGCACGCGGTTCTCGTCACCCAGTACGAAGGCCACCGAGGCGCCCTCGCGCTGGACCACGGCGCCAGCCGGTACGCGCACGCCCTGCGGTTTGGTTGTGGCCTGCGGCTGTGCCTGTTCCAGGAAGCTGACCCGCACGCCCATTTCCGGCACGATGCGCGGGTCCTTCACCTTCAGCGCCACGCGCACCTTCACCGTGGCCTTGCCGCGGTCGGCGGTGGGGATGATGGCGATCACCTCGCCGGGAATCTTCCATTCGGGGTAGGCGTTGAGCGTGGCTTCCACCGGCATCTTCGGCTGCACGCGGCCGATGAAGGCCTCGCCGACCTCGACTTCGATCTCCAGCGAGTCCATGTCCACGATGGTGCCGATGCCGGTACGGGTGAAACCACCGCCCGCCGACAGCGGCGAAACGATTTCGCCCGGCTGCGCGGCCTTGGCGGTGACCACGCCGGAGAAGGGCGCGCGCACGATGTTGTTGTCCACACCCAGGTCGGCGATGGCCAGCTGGTCGTTGGCGACCTTGACGTTGCGCTGAGCCGTTTCCAGCTGCGCACGCAGGCTGTCGCGCTGGGCCACGGCCTGGTCGTACTGCGAACGTGACACCAGTTGCTGGCCGACCAGCGCCTGCAGGCGGCTGGCTTCGGCGGCGGCCTGCTTCTGCTGCGCCTCCAGCCCGGCCACCTGGCTGCGCGCGGCCTGCAGCTGCGAGGCATACAGGCTGCGCTGCGCATCAGCATCGATCGGGTCCAGCGTGGCCATCACCTGGCCGGCCTCGACCCGCATGCCTTCTTCGATCATCACCTCGCGCACCTTGCCGGTGATCTTGGCCGAGACCGTGGCCATGCGCCGGGCGACCACGTAGCCACTGGCGTCGAGCACCGAACTGCTGGCGCTACCCTGCTGGATGGCCACGGCCGGCGCGGTTTCCACCTCCACGGCCGGCGCACGGCCGAACAGGAACGCCACGGCAGCGGCGATCAGCAGCACGACCACGATGGTCGCGATCCACAACCAACGGCGACCACCGCCGTTGCTGCCACCACCGGAGGCGGGCGGCGGCGACTTGCGGTCGATACGGAGTTCCTTCAACAGCTCGGCAGAAGCGTTCATTCGTTCCATCACAGGCGTTCGGGCGGGTGTGGCCGGAAGCGCGGACGGCGGCGGTTCCGGCGGTGGAGCGTGCGTCACAGCATGAAGGCAGGCACAGCGATGACGGCAGTGACAGCTGTCATCCGATGACACTGACGGCGGCAACTGCGAAATGTGACCGCGGCGGCACAGGATGGCAACGTCCCCGCTGCCGGTACCGCTCATGGATCCGACCACCCCATCGCTGGCCCGCTGCAGCGGTACCGCCAAGCGTACCGTGATCTGCGGCGGGTTGCGCCGGTGCCATCTTGCCGGCGGTGGCGCCTGCGCGCAGCCAGCCGAACTGGCATGATCGGCGGCGATCATCCCCGCCTGGAACCGCCTGTGCCGTCCACCTGGCTTGCCTCCCTGCTGCGCCCCGCGCCGGACTCGGCGGTGGCCGAGACGCTGCGCCGGGGAAAATCACCCTGGAGCGAGGCGATCCACCTGCTGTGGTCGGTGTGGATCTTCCTGACGCCCTTGCTCGGCCATGGCTTCACCCTGCACTGGCTGCTGCTTACAGTGGCCAGCTATCCGGTGTTCCTGCTGCTGTACGCCAAGGTGATGGTGGCGCCACGCCATCACGCGCCGCGCTATGCCCTGGGCCTGATCGGGATGTCGCTGGTGCTGCTGCCGTGGTACCCGTCCGGGTTGACCTACTTCGTGTTCGGCTGCGTGCTGCTGCGGGTGAGCGGACGCGGCGGCTGGTGGCAGTACCTGCTGCAGCTCACTGGCCTGAACCTCCTGTTCTGCGGCCTCGCACTGCTGTTCCAGTACCCGTGGCAGAGCCTGGTCTGGATCCCCGCCGTGTCCTATATCGTCGGGCTGGTCGTGAACGTGGAGGCACTCAACCAGCAGAAGGATGCGGCACTGCAGCTTTCACAGGACGAGGTGCGGCGGCTCGCAGCCACCGCCGAGCGCGAACGCATCGGCCGCGACCTGCACGACCTGCTCGGCCATACCCTGTCGTTGATCACGTTGAAGCTGGAACTGGCCCGCAAGCTGCACGATCGTGGCGACGCGCGGGCGCGGCAGGAAATCGGCGAAGCCGAGGACATTGCCCGCGAAGCGCTGGCACAGGTGCGCAGCGCGGTTACCGGCATCCGCGCCAGTGACCTGGCCGGTGAGCTGGCGTCGGCGCGGCTGCTGCTGGAGTGCCAGCAGGTCCACCTTCAATACGCACCACCACCGGCGATGCCGGTGGATGTCGAACGCGGTCTGGCGCTGGTGCTGCGCGAGGCCGCGACCAACATCGTGCGCCATGCACAGGCGACACAGGCACGGGTGGAATTCATGCTGGAAGGACGCATGCTGGCGATGCAGATCCGCGATGATGGTCGTGGCGGCGTGCAGGCCGAGGGCAACGGGTTGTGCGGCATGCGCGAACGCGTGGCCGCCCTGGGGGGCAACCTTCAGGTTCAGTCCGCAAAGGGCGAGGGCACGCTGCTGACCGTGCGCGTGCCACTGGCTGCCGCGACCACACCGTTGCCGCCAGGCACGCCGTCGTCGCTGGTGCAGGACGGTGCCGCATGATCCGCATCCTGCTGGCCGAGGACCAGGCGATGGTGCGCGGCGCACTGTCGGCGCTGCTGGGGTTGGAGCCTGATATCGAGGTGCTGGGCAGCGCCGCCGACGGCGAAACCGCGTGGCGCATGCTGCAGCAGCTGAAGCCGGACATCCTGGTCACCGACATCGAGATGCCGGGCCTGTCCGGGCTCGAGCTTGCCCAGCGCATCGCGCGTCACGAGCTGCCGATCAAGGTGGTGATCGTGACCACCTTCGCCCGTGCCGGTTTCCTGCGCCGCGCGCTGGAAGCCGGCGTGCTGGGCTACCTGCTGAAGGATGCACCGGCCGAGAACCTGGCCGATGCCCTGCGCAAGGTGAAACAGGGCATCCGCGCGATCGACCCGCAGCTGGCACTGGATGCGTGGTCGCAGGCCGATCCGCTGACCGACCGCGAGCGCCGCGTGCTGCGGCTGGCGGGCGAGGGCCGCACCGCCAGCGAGATCGCCGAGCAGCTGGGGTTGTCGCACGGTACGGTGCGCAATTACCTGTCCGAGTGCATCGGCAAGCTGGGTGTGGCCAACCGGATCGAGGCGTACCGGCTGGCGCGGCAGAAGGGATGGCTGTAGGGGCGTGCGCCGACGCACTGGTAGCGCCGGGCGCTGCCCGGCGGATCATTTCCGCGACCGCGGAGAGGTGTCACTTTCTTTGCTGGTGCAAAGAAAGTAACCAAAGAAACACGCCGCCAGAGCGCGAGCCGGTGCTACGCACCGGTGCCCTGCGCTTCTCGGGGAATCAGGGGACGGCGCCGAACTCGCTTCGCTCAAACACCGGCGCCTCTACGCCCCTGATTCCCCTGCGATGCTCGGCTCGCTAGAAGGCGGACCCAACGTCAAAAGCCACAGCTGCACCCAGTAGATCCACGCCATGCGTGGATGCTGTTGCTCTTGATCTTGCCCTTCCAGTCCGCCTTGAGCGAGCCGAGCACCGCAGGTCCGGCGAGGGCGAAGAGGCACGGGTGTCTGAGCGCAGCGAGTTCCCGTGCCGTCCCTCGGCGGGCCGAGGAGCGCAGGGCACCGGCGTGCGCAGCACGTCGGCTCGCGGCCGGCGGAGCGTTTCTTTGGTTACTTTCTTTGCGCGCAAAGAAAGTGACACCCCCACGCGGTCGCGGAAACAATCCGCCGGGAACGCCCGGCGAATCCTTTCAATTCTTCCCGCGCGCCATCGCCTGGAACACCCCATCGCGCCGCACCCACAGGTGGAACAGCGCCGCACCCACGTGCATCAGCACCGTTGCGAACAGCACGTAGGCCAGCAGGCTGTGCGCATTACGCAACGCGGCATACAGCGCCGGGGTATGCGGCACGATCGGCGGCAGGTGCAGGCCGCCCCACAGCACGATCGGGTAACCGCCTGCCGACAACATCGCCCAGCCGATCAACGGCATCGCCAGCATCAGCGCATACAGCATCCAGTGCGAGGCCTTGGCCGCCATCACCTGCCAGACCGGCAGATCCGCCGGCAGCGGCGGTGGGCGATGGCGCAGCCGGTTGTACAGGCGCAGCAGCGCCAGCAGCAGGATCGCGATGCCCAGCGGGCGGTGCAGGTCGATCAGCACGGGACGCAGGTGCAGCGAGGCGACCATGGTCACGCCGATGAACAGCATGGCGACGATCATCAGCGCCATGGACCAGTGCAGCACCCGCGCCAGCAGGTTGAAGTGGCCGTTGCCGGTGCTCATCGTGCGGCCTCCTTCCGTTGCTCGACGTTGCCGGTGGCGCGCTCGCGTTCGCGGCGGTTGAAGGACTGCGAATACACGGCCGAGCGGGCCGCCAGGATCGGATCATTACTGCCGCGCACCCCACTGGGCAGGATCAGCGGATCGAAGTTGATCTGGCCGCAGGCACCCTGTTCCTGCGACTGCATGCGGTCCACGCTGAGTACGCCCGCCACTACCTGGTCACGCGACTCGGGCCATGGCACCGACGGATCATCGATGGCATCGCCGGGCTCGGCGGTGGTCACGACCAGGTTCCAGCGCACCGGGCCGTTGGCCAGGCGCTGCTGCAGTTCCTGGCTGAGGAAATCGACGCTGGCCTGCTTGCGCGTTTCCGCATCCATCTCCACTACCGGCGCCTGCGGCTGCCAGCGCCAGCGCACCGCGCGCTTCTGGCCCTGCGCATTGGTGAACCAGAAGCTGTTGACGCTGTTGAAGGTGGTGTCGGCCCAGCTGCTGGTCCACGGCGCCGTCTTGGCCCACTGCTGGAAGGCCTGCGCACTGGGGTACTTCGCCAGCACCGCAGCCATCTTCTGCGGGTCGGGCTTGCCGGTGGCCGGGTCGGGAATGGAAGCGCGGGTCTGCTCGTAGAACGCCTCGGCGCTGGGCACCGCGAAGAACGGGAAGCTGTTCATCGCCATGCGCCATTCCTGCCCATCATCGCTGACCATCTGCACCGCGAGGCTGCGCACGCGTGCAGTGTTGTCGGCGCCGTACGGGTCGCCGCCGCCGATCGACAGGCGGCCCATCACCGGCACGCGGCGCTGCGAGAACACCCGTGCACTGGACAGGGTGCGGGCCTGCGCACTGGGTTCGAACCAGCCGCTTACGCAGATGCCCTTGCTGTGCGCACGGCGGAAGCCCGGATGGGCCGGGCCGGTGGCCTCGATGGTGTCGGTGAAGCGCTGCGCGGTCAGGCGGTTTCCAATCCAGCCGGCCAGCCAGGCGAAGGCCAGCGCGACGGCACCCAGAATGAGCGCGATCAGTGCGATCCAGAGCAGCGGCGAATGCCTGCGCGGTGCGCCCGCCGTCTGGCCGGCACGGGTGTAGCGGAAGAGCGACATGGTCGGAGTCCTGCCTTCACGGAGCGTGTGGGTGGTCGACCCACACATCCTCGCAGAACCCGGCCGGGGCCGAAATTCAATTTTTCGTCAGAATTTCCGGGGACGGCGTGCCGACCAACGGTCGGCACCCAACCGATCAGCTGTAGCGCTGCTTCAGCATCGTCCACGCCGAGCGCAGCGCCAGCGCTTCGCCACCGGCCGGACGGCCCGGGCGCTCGCCGTCGTTCCAGGCATACACGTCCAGGTGCGCCCAGCGCTGGCCGTCTTCCAGGAAGCGTTCCAGGTACAGCGCGGCGGTAACCGAGCCGGCCATGCGCGAACCGGCGTTGGCCAGGTCGGCGATGCCGCTGCTCAGGTAGCGCAGGTAGGGGCGCCACAGCGGCATGCGCCAGACCGGGTCGCGGGTCGCGTCACCGGCCTGCAGCCACTGCTGGGCCACCGTGTCGTCGTTGCTGAACAGTGCCGGCAGGTCCGGGCCCAGGGCGATGCGCGCGGCACCGGTGAGGGTGGCGAAGTCCAGCACCAGGTCCGGTTTCTGCTCACCGGCGAAGGTCAATGCGTCGCACAGGATCACGCGGCCCTCGGCGTCGGTGTTGTCGATCTCCACGCTCAGGCCCTTGCGGGTGGCGATGACCTCGCCCGGACGGAACGCATCGGGGCCGATCGCGTTTTCCACAGCGGGCACCAGCAGGGTCAGGCGCACCGGCAGCCCGCGCGCCATCACCAGGCCGGCCAGGGCCAGTGCGTGCGCGGCGCCGCCCATGTCCTTCTTCATGTTGCGCATGCCGTCGGCCGGCTTGATGTCCAGCCCGCCGGTATCGAAGCACACGCCCTTGCCCACCAGCACCAGTGCCGGGTCGGTCTCCCTGCCCCAGCGCAGCACGACCAGGCGCGGCGCACGATGCGAAGCGCGGCCCACGGCGTGGATGGCCGGGAAATTCTGCTTCAGCAGTTCGTCGCCGGTAATCGCCTCGACCTGCGCACCATGTGCATCGGCCAGCGCGCGCGCGGCGTCTTCCAGCTGCTGCGGGCCCATGTCTTCGGTCGGGGTGTTGACCCAGTCGCGCACGCGCAGGCTGGCGGCGATCAGGTCGGCCACTTCGCCGGTCGGCGAGGCCACCAGCTGCGCCGGTGCGCGGTTGCGCTTGCGATAGCGGTCAAAGCGGTAGCTGCCCAGGCCCCAACCCAGCTGCAGCAGCGCCAGTTCGGCGGCCGGCAGTTCATTGGCCAGCTGCCAGACGCTGCCTTCCGGCAGCGCGTGCGGCGCATGCGCATAGCTGTAGGCATCGGCACGATCACCCACGCCCATCACGGCACCGGCCAGGCCATCGGCGCCCGGCAGCAGTGCCACGCTGTGGGCGCCGGCGTTGAAGCCCTGCGATGCCAACCACGCCTGGGTGGCAGCCGGCTGGCTGTCCTTCCAGGCGGCGAACTGCTCGCGGTCCAGCACGTACAACGGCAGCGCCGCAGCGGTGTCGGCGGTGAAACCAGTGATCTCGCTCATGCGTCAGGTACTCCGGGGTGCGGCGGCGTCGAGGTTGGCATCCAACCAGTCGGCCAGGCCGGTAAGGGTGTCGAACTGCAGGTCCGGCTGCAGCTGCGGATGGGTCCAGGTGGCTGCGTCGCGGTTGATCCAGCAGCCGCGCAGGCCGGCGGCAATCGCCCCGGCCACGTCCATGTCGACATGATCGCCGACGTGTAGCACCTGTGCCGGTGCCGCACCCAGGCGGGTGCACGCGGCATGGAAAATGCTGGCTTCGGGCTTGGCCGCGCCGTGTTCGCGCGAACCCAGCTGGAAGGCGAAATGATGGGCCAGGCCGATCCGCTCCAGGTCGGCGTTGCCGTTGCTCAGCGCCGCCACCGGTACCCGTGCGGCAATGCGCGCCAGCGCGTCGATCGCATCGGGATAGCACTCCACCTGGTTGCGCGCGGCGTAGAACACTTCATACGCAGGCTCCAGCAGATCGAGGCTGGCACCGCTGGTGTGCAGTGCTTCGTGCAGGGTCAGCCGGCGCAGCGCACTCAGGTCGTGGTGGAGGTGCGGATGGGCGTGGTACAGCCGCTCGCGCAGTTCGCGCATCGCCTCCACCGGATACATCGCGGCGGTAGCGGGGCTGTGTTCGCACATCCAGGCGTGCAGGACCTGTTCGATGCGGGCGCCGATCGGAGCGAACGGCCACAGCGTGTCGTCAAGGTCGAGGGTGATGGCTTGGACGGGGAAATTCACCCCGCCATTCTACCCCTGCCCGCGCGGGCTTTCATGCGACGCGGCGGGCGGGTGGGCACTGTGGCTGGGCCGGGTCAGCGCAGGTTGTACGAGCAGGCGATGGTGGTCTGGCCGTCGAACTGCTGCACGTCCAGGTTGTGCCGCCCAACTTCCTTCGTGTAGGTGCCTGCTACCGGGTCGGACATCTTCGCCAGTGCCGCGACCTGTTCCACACTGGCCGAGCTGAAGTACGCGGTGAAACTGTCGATGCCATCCTCGCCGCTGTCGCCGTCATAGGACTGCAGCCGGTTCACGGGCTGGCCCAGCACCATCAAGGGCGTGGTCAGCCGGAACTCGCCGCTGGATTCGCCGTCCTGCACCCTTGCCGGGGCCGGTGTCAGCATCCGGGCCATGGCGTCGAACTGTATGGGCGTGAGGTGCCGCTTGCAGGTAACCGCCTCAGCAAGCTGGGTGCGCGCCTGATCGGCAGTCGGCGGTGTCGCGGCGAACGCGGGAGCGGCAATGCAGGCCAAGGCAAGGCAACGCGTGGCGAGAGAGTTCATCCGAGCGGATCCATCCGGGTAGGGCGCCATAGTCTGCCACTTCGTCCCTGTTTCTGGTTCCGCCACCTGCGTCCATCCGTTGTTGATGCCCTCACTCCAGCAGGCGTGCCCAGCCCTGCATGCCGTCCAGGCGTGCCAGCACCAGCTTGATGCACACCAGCAGCGGCACCGCCAGCAGCAGCCCGATCATGCCCCAGGCCCAGCCGAACACCATCAGCGCCAGGATCAGCACCAGCGGCGACAGCTTCATCCGACGGCCCAGCACGATCGGGGTCACCATCTGCCCTTCCAGTGTGTGCAGGCCCAGGTAGGCGGCTGCGGGCAGCAGGGCCTGCAGCGGGTCGCGGAACTCGACGAAGCCCATCAACAGCATCAGCGCCACGCCGATCAGCGGACCCACATACGGCGCAAAATTCAGCAGCGCGGCCACCGTGCCCCACAGCAGCGCTTCCTGCAGGCCGATACCGAGCAGCATCAGCACGCCGGCGAACACCAGCCCGACCAAGGTGTTGATCACGCTGATGGTCAGCACGTAACGCGAGACCTCGCGTTCGATCGAACGCAGGATGTCCGTAGTGAAGCGCTGCTGCTGGCGGTTGGGGAACAGGGCGATCGCCGCGCGCTGCAGGCTCTGCCCGTAGATCATGAAGAACAGCGTCAGCAGCACCACGGCCAACACCGAGGCAGCCAGCCGCGGTGCACGGGTCAGCATGCGGTAGGGGTCGTCGAGCTGGGTGCGGATCACCTGCACCTTGTGGTTGCTGTCACCGCCGGCCACACGGGCGAAGTTTTCCGCCGCCTGGTTGGCCTGCTGCACCGGCTTGGTCAGGTTCTGCACCTGGCGGGCGACCTTGCGCAGCTGCTGCGGTGCTTCCTGCGCCCATTCCATCGCCGGTCCGATCAGCTGCACGGCCAGCGAACCGGTCACGCCCAGGCCCGCACCGAGGATCAACAGCGCGCCCAGCGCGCGCGGGATCCACAGCTTCTGCAGCAGGCGCAGGATGGGATTGCCGACCAGCGCGAAGAACATCGCAAGCAGCACCGGCAGGATGATGTCCTGCGCCGCCCATAGCGTATAGCCCACGGCCAGGGTCGCCAGCACCACCAGCGACATCGGTCCGCGTGGGCGCGACGGGGGCGGCAGCGGTGCCTCGGATGCGTCGTGGCCGGCCGGTGACGGGGACAGGGAGGACTCGCTCATCGACGCATCAGCCGGAAAGGGGAGCGCATTATCCGCCGGCCGCGACCGGCGCGGCGGATTCCAGGGATCAACGTTCGGACAGCTCGGTGGCCGCCTCGGCCGGGCGCGGTTCGCGCAGGTCCGGTTCCGGCTCCGGCTCCGGCACAGCTCGCGCTGCCGCTGCGGGCCGTGCGTCAGCGGCGGAGGCCGCTGCGTGTGCCTGTTCGCTGGCATCGCCGGCTTCCTCGGCCGCATCGTCGGCGGTGGCCGCCGCCTGCGCCGCCATCGCCGTGGCGAACGCCGCCTGCGCACTGGCGAACAGGTTCGAGACCGAACCCACCATCTGCAGCCAGCGCGCACCGTTGACCTTGCCCGGCATTTCCAGCTTGCCGGCAATGAAGCCACCGGCCAGGCCCACTACCACGATGCGTAGTGGCGACCAGCCCT
Organism: Stenotrophomonas sp. GD03958; assembly: GCF_029839005.1. NCBI lineage: Bacteria > Pseudomonadati > Pseudomonadota > Gammaproteobacteria > Lysobacterales > Lysobacteraceae > Stenotrophomonas > Stenotrophomonas sp. GD03958. The sequence goes on from NZ_JAOBZT010000002.1 coordinate 104,590, forward strand.
GGCGCCAGACCTGGCCGAGCGTGGACCAGTGGTCCTGGGTCTCGATCAGACGCACGGTTACCACCTGTTCGCAGCGCTTCACCCGACGCTGCAGCGCACCGAACTTCATGGCTTGCCCTCTGGCAGCTCCACATCGGCATCGGGGTCGTCTTCGCTGGGCTCGTCGAACAGGCCCAGGCGGGACAGCTGGCGCCGGGTTGCGTGCATGCCGGTGTGGTGGAAGAAGTAGGACACCCGCCAGATCGCATAACCGGTGACGGCCAGGCTCAGCAGCGAGGTGATCAGCAGTGCCTGCAGCCAGCTCAGGCCCCAGCTTTGCAGCAGCGCGATAAGGGTGGCGGCCATCAGCAGCCAGGCCGACGCACCAAATACGATCGCTACGCCGGCCCAGGCCAGCGCGCGGCCGAAGGCACTGCGTGCCAGCGCGAAGTCGGCCGAGGCCAACCGGCGCAGCGAACGCAGCGAGTGCTTGGCCGAGTCGGCAGCGGCACGACCGGCCGCGCCGACCTGGCGGATGCTCTCATCCAGCGGCGGGGTAGCCGCCGGATCAGGGGCTTGCGCGTTGTCTTCGCTCACGCCGCGGCTTACTTGTCGCTGCTGCCGCGGGCCAGCTTGGCGATGATCCAGCCGGCCGCGAAGGCAACACCGAACGAGGCCAGCGGACGCTCACGGATCAATTCGGCGGCGCTGTCGATCAGGTCCTTGCCCTTGTCCATCAGCGCATCGACCTGCTCCTTGGCGGCGGCACCACCAAACTCGGCAGCGGCCAGGCCGGACAGTGCGCTGTCGGATAGTTCAGCCTTGACGTTGGCCTTGCCGATGCGCAGTTCGTCGGTCGCGGCACCGGTGGCGCCCTTGATCGCACCGCCGGCGGCGCTGGCGGCCTGCTTCAGGTGGGAACCGGCTTCACCCAGGTGTTCCTTCAGGTTCTCGGTATTGGTGGGGCTCATCGAATCACTCCTGTTGCGATGGGGGAACGGCGTCGGCGGTGCCGACCTGGACTGACAGCAATAGCATTGCCGGGGTATAGGGGGTGTTACGGCAGGGCGATCAGCGCATCACGAGCTGGCCCTGCTGCTGGCCGTTGTTGCGCAGCACGCGCACCACCAGGGTCGGCGGGCGTTGCTGGAAGTTGGCGCGCCAACTGGCCAGGTCGGCGAATTCGCCCACGGTGGCGTCGGTGATGATGTCGCCCTGCTGCAGGCCGTTGCTGGCAGCGCGGCTGCCGCGCTTGACCTCGCTGACCAGCACGCCGCCGACACCGGATTGGCGCAGTGACTCGGGCAGGTCGACGAAGGTCGCACCGGTCAGGCGCGGGTCCAGGCTCTCACCGGTGACCGCGCGCGCCTGTTCCTTCAGTGTCGCCTTGATCTGCAGTGGCTTGCCTTCGCGGCGTACGTCCAGCGTCATCGCGCTGCCGACGGCCGCCAGGCCTTCCACGTTGTGCAGGGCCTCGGCGCTGTCCACGCGCTGGCCGTTGGCCGACACCACCACGTCGCCCGGCTTCAGCCCGGCTGCGGCGGCGGCCGAACCGGCCAGCACGCGGGTGATCAGCGCACCGCGGGTTTCGCCCAGGCCCAGGCCCTGCGCGATCTGCGCGGTCAGGTTCTGGCTTTCCACGCCCAGCGTGCCGCGCACCACCACGCCGTGCTTGACCAGCTGGTCGACCACGCTGCGCGCCAGGTTGGAAGGAATCGCCAGGCCCAGGCCGATGTTGCCGGCCATGCTGCCCTGCGGGTTGAAGCTGGCGGTATTGATGCCGACCAGCTGGCCCTGCAGGTCGACCAGCGCGCCACCGGAGTTGCCCGGATTGATCGACGCATCGGTCTGGATGAAGTTCTGGTAGCCCAGCCCGCGGATGCCGCTGCGGCCCACCGCCGAAACGATACCCGAGGTAACGGTCTGGCTGAAGCCGAACGGGTTGCCGATGGCCACCACGAAGTCGCCTACGCGCAGCTGGTCGCTGTTGCCGAGCTTGATGTCGGTCAGGTTCTGCGCCGGGATGCGGATCAGCGCGATGTCGGTATCGCGGTCCGAGCCGAGGAACTCGGCCTTGACCGTGCGCCCGTCCGCCAGTGTCACCTGTACGTCATCGGCGTTGTCGATGACATGGTGGTTGGTCAGCACCAGCCCCTCCTTGGCGTCGATGATCACGCCCGAGCCCAGCGATTCGTTGATGCGTTCCTGTGGGATGTCCGGGAACAGGCGGCGGAAGAACGGGTCGTTGAAGAAGGGGTTGCGCACGCGCACCACCTGCTTGGTGTTGACACTGACCACCGCCGGCATTGCCTTTTCCAGCATCGGTGCCAGCGACGGTACCGCCTGACCGGCCACCGAAGCCGGCAAGGCCGCCGTGGTCGGCAACACCGCCGGCAGCGGCGCGGCGTCGGCACGGTTGTCCATGTGGGCATTGATGCCGGTGGCAACGAAGCCACCGAAGGCGGCGGCGATTGCGAGCGTGAGCAGGGTAGGAAGCGGTCGCATGGGAGTCGGTTCGCTGGCGTGGGTGGGGGCGGCACGGCCCTACGGTAGAACAAGCTGAATGAGTGTGTCGCGATATGGATAAATGCGCCATGAAAACGCCATGCCCGGAACCCGGTCCAGCATCGCTACCGTGGGCCGCAGGCGGCAACGCCGGAGGTTCCTCGCACTGTGCCGACGTCTGCCCAAGCGCGTGGGTATGCAGGCCGATGCTTGCGCAGTTCTGCGCATCCCGATGCCGCGATGCGCCATATCGCATGCCTTTCGCTACGTCCGGGCGGGTGTGCGCACGCAGCCCCTGCCGCTGCCCGCATCGTGCGGCGCAGCACTGAAAAAAAGGGGTTTCCCGTCAACACATCGTACTCGCGAGGGTACCCGACTACACCATTGCCGTCGCATCAGATGCGATTGCTCGTGCGTGCCCCGTTCCACGATCGTCAATGTCGGTATAGCATCGCCCCGTTTTGATACTTAAGGCCCCCAGGAGGGCAACATGAGCAACGGTAATGGTGTGTCGGTCGTGACCGACGCCGTCGAGAACGTCAAAGAAACCGCCACCAACGTTGGCGAGACCATCGCCCACGCTGCCGAAGACGCAGTGCAGTCGGTCAAGAAGACCGTCAAGCGCGCGACCAAGGCTGCCGGTACCCGCGTTGCCAAGGCCAAGAAGGCCGTGGCCAAGGTCGAGAAGACCGTTGCCAAGAAGGCCGAGAAGGCCGCCAAGTCGGTCGGCAAGACTGTTGCCAACGCCAAGAAGAAGCTGGAAGCCGCCAAGAAGAACGCCAAGGCCGAAGCCGCTGCGCTGAAGAATGAAGTGGCCAAGAAGAAGGCGGCTGCAGGCAAGGCTGTGACCAAGAAGGCCGCCGCTGCCAAGAAGACCACCAAGGCCGCCACCAAGGCTGCCGGCAAGAAGGTCGCTACCGTGAAGAAGGCCGCCACCAAGAAGGCTGCCGTCGCCAAGAAGACCGTTGCCAAGAAGACCGCGGCCGCCAAGAAGGTTGTCGGCAAGAAGGTCGCTACCGCCAAGAAGTCCGTGGCCAAGAAGACCGTCGCCGCCAAGAAGGTTGCTGGCAAGAAGGCCGTGGTTGCGAAGAAGGTTGTCGGCAAGAAGGTTTCCGCCACCAGGAAGGTCGCCACCAGGAAGACCACGGCCGCCAAGAAGGTTGTCGGCAAGAAGGCTGCCGTCGCCAAGAAGGCCGTCGGCAAGAAGACCGCCGCTGCCAAGAAGGCAGTGGGCAAGAAGGTTGCCGCCACCCGCAAGACGGTTGCCAAGAAGGCTGCGCCGCTGAAGAAGGTCGCCGCCAAGAAGGCTCCGGCCAAGAAGGCCGTGCGCAAGGTCGCCAAGCGCAAGTAATCGCGCCGTGACCGAAGGCCCTGCCACCCCCGGGTGGTGGGGCCTTTCGCGTTTCAGGGACACGGTCTGGAGCAAGATGCAGGTTCTTCCTGCTGGAGCCCCGGGCATGCGCGGTATTGACTTCAGTTCCTGGCAGGGCGTGCTGTCCACCTTGGCCGGCCTGGTCCTGATCACCCTGCTGGGCGTGGGCATCCGCCTGCTGGTGATGCAGACCCTGCAGCAGCGCCGCGAGCGCGAGAACCGGCAGATCAACGAACGGCTGCGCACGCTGATGGCGGCCTACAAGACCCTGGGCGGTTCGTTCACCGGCGAACTGGGTGTGGATCCCAGCCATCGCCGTGACCTTCGCCAGCGCGAAGATGCCGAAGGCATCGCCGAGCCCCGCTCGGATCGCGCGCGCCGCATCCGTGATGCCGTGGAAGCGGCGTTGTCGGACATCCTGTTGCTGGGCACCGACGAACAGGTGCGGCTGGCCGCGCGCGCTGCCAACGAACTGGCACAGGGGCGGCCGGTACATACCCACGAACTGGTGGTCTCGCTGCGCGACTTCGTGCGCGAAGCGCTGGACCTGGCGCCGATTCCTCCCGACCTGCGGATTCCGCCGCAGGGGCCGACCCGCCCCGCTGCCAGTGGTGGCGGCAAGGGCCGCAACGATGGCGATGCCAAGGGCGGCCGTGCGGGTGGTGGCGGAGGTGGGGGCGGCGGAATGGGCGCTGGCATGGGCGGCATGGGCCTCGGTGCCGGCGCCGCACTGGGCGCCGGCCATGCCGCTGCCAGCGATGAAACGGACGCGCGCTGAGCACGTCCGCCGGGTTCAGCGGGTCAGCTCGTAGATCGGCACGAAGCCGCCGTAGATCATCCGCGCACCGTCAAACGGCATCGGATTCTTCGTTGGATCAAACCGCGGGTCTTCCATCATCTTCTTCATGCCGGCGTCGCGGGTCGATTTGTCGGGCCATTCGATCCAGGAAAACACCACCGTCTCGTCCGGCGTGGCTTTCACCGCGCCGAAGAAATCGGTGGTCTTGCCGTGCGGCACGTCATCGCCCCAGCACTCCACCACGCGCAGTGCGCCGTACTCGATGAAGACCGGATCTCCTGTGCGTGCATGGGCGAGGAACTTCTCCTTGTTGGCGGTGGGAACCGCCAGGACGAAACCATCGATGTAGCTCATTGCCAGCCTCCGGATGGACCGTGCCACATGCACGGCCTTCAAGTACACGACGAACCAGCGCGGCGGGGATCGACATCCCGCGTACGCCTGTTCAGCCCGAGCCACCCGGGAGCGGGGCCAGCGCCGTATCCGGTGGCTGCTGGCCGGCCAGGTGGCGCACGAAGTAGTCCCACATGCGGTGCGTATAGGTGGCGTCGTTGCGGAACAGTTCGTGGTCCTGTCGAGCCAGGTACAGCAGGTCGTAGCGACGCTGGGCCTTGTTCAGGGCCGCGGCCAGCTGCAGGGTAAGCGCGGGTGGCGCGTTCTCGTCCAGTTCGCCATAGACCAGCAGCAGATGCCCGCGCAGGTTGCTGGCCAGCGCCGCATTGTCGAGACCGGCAAAGGGCGCCGGCACGCCATCGGCCATGGCTGTAGCTGGCACAACGCCACCGAACAGCCGGTCCATGCCGTGCAGGGCGCCGCCGTACATGCCCTGGAAATTGTGGCTGCCGGCCGAGGCCACGGCCACCCTGTAGAACGCGGGGTAGCGCAGCAGGGCACGCGCCGCGCTGTAGCCGCCGAACGAATGCCCATAGATGCCGACCCGCTGCAGGTCGATGCCCGGGTAGCGTTCGCCCAGCTGGCGCAGCGCGGCCACATGGTCATCCAGCTGCACATCGGCGCCGTGAAGGAAGCTGCTGTCATGGAAGGCCTTGTCGCGGCCACCGGTGCCGCGCGCATCGATGCTGACCACCATGAAGCCGAGTTCGGCAAGGCTGGCGCGGGATACCGGGTTCAAGGCAGACACCGCCTCAGCGTAGGTCACCGGCGCATTGCTGATGAAGGAACCACCGTACATCGCGTCGATCACCGGGAAGCTGCCATCATCGCGATAGTCACGAGGCAGGTAGACGGTGGCGAAGATCGGCGTGCGCCCATCGGCGGCCAGCAGCCGCTCGCGCCGTGGTGGGCGCCAACCGGCAGCAACGATTGCGCTGTCATCGGCCGTTTCCAGCACCATCACTTCACGGCCGTCATCGCTGGCCCGCAGCACGGTGCGTGGTGGCTGGTCGAGACGGGAAACGGTATCCACCAGATGGCCGCCGCCAGGCGACAGCGCCTGCGGCGCGCGTGCCCCGAACAGCGCGCCGGTACCGGCATCGGCCATGTGGTCGTTGCCATCGGCGGCCAGGCGCTGGATCGGACCGCCCTGCAGCGATACCCGGTACAGGCCGCGCACATAGGGGTCGCCACCGTCGACGCCACCGGCGCTGAAGTACGCCCAGCCACCCGCAGCGTCCACACCCAGCAGGTCACGCACCACCCATTTGCCGCGGGTGAGCTGGCGCAGCACTTTGCCGTCGGACAGGCGCACCCGGTACAGATGGCCCCAGCCATCGCGCTGCGAGAACCACACGGCGGTGTCCTGCCCGGGCAGGATGGCCACCGCGGGCCGGTTGTAGGAATACACGTTGAGCTGCAGGCGAGTGTCGCTGGCTTCTTCCAGAACCGTACGCAATGCACCGCTGTTGGCATCGATCTCCACCAGGCGCAGCCTGCGCGGTGTGCCGAAGTGCGCGATCACGGCATACAACCGATCACCGTCCCAACCCAGGATGCCGGCCTCGCTGAGCGTGTTCCAGCCCTCGGGCAGCGCGATTGGGGATATCGATCACATACAGGCTGTCGCGTACCTGCTGTGCATCGCCCAGCACCCCCAGCTTCACGGTATGCACGCGCGGCCGCGCGCTGTGGGTCGGGCTGCTTTCCAGATAGGGATAGTCCTGCAGCGCGCGTTCGTCGTAGCGGATGCCGGCTGCGTAACGGCCATCGGGTGACCAGCTCACCGCAAACGGTCGTGTCGGCATCCGGCCCTGACGGCGTGGAATGCCGCGCAGGGTGAAGTCCGGCAGTACGCCATAGCCATGCCCAGCTTCACCGCCCTGGGTCAGTAGCTGCGGCGCCGCTCCAGAGCGCTGCAGCCACAGGTTGTGGTCGCGTACCTGCAGCCAGGCATCACCGCCGGGCGACGGCAGTGCATCAGCCGACGGCAACGCCTGTTGTGCGGCCGTGCACTGCAGGCGTGGCCATTGGCAGTTGATCTCCGCCTCGCCGTTGAACTGCAGGCGCAGGCCATCATCCAGTACCTGCACGTTGTTCAAGCGCAGGCGTGGCCCGCTGGCACCCAGAGGTGCAACTGCGGCGTCCAGCGCATCGGGTTCGAACAGGATCTGGCGCGTAGCCTGGATTGGATCGACCAGTATCGCCTGGCGCCGGCCCTGTGTGTCTTCGCGTTCGTACCAGAAGCGCCCATCGGCCACCCAGTGGGGCAGGACCGATGCATTGCGCAGCGCACCGCGCAGATGACTGTCATGCACGCGTTCGGCGCGCTGGTAGTCAGCCGCCTGCAGCGCGTGCGCGGCATGGATCGGAAACAGGGAAGCGCAGGCCAGGAGGGCGGCGCGAACAGGCATCAGCAGCGGATCGGAAACGTGCAAGGCAACCTCCTGTTGCAGTCGGTGCGGATGACAAATGCACGCGCGCCGCGCGCGTATGCCAGAGACAGCCTGAATCAAGCCAGAAAATTCAGCAATGCGAAGACCGCTGTTTTCAGGGAGCGTTGTGGCGAATAACGGAGAATTTACATTCCCGATGCGATGGCGCTCTGGCGCTGCTGCACACCATAAGAAAGTAAAGGTGTACCCCCATGAAGAATTCGCTGATTGCTCTGGCCCTGGCCGCTGCCCTGCCGTTCACCGCCTCGGCTGCTGAGAACCTGTCGTACAACTATGCCGAAGCCGACTACGCCAAGACCGACATCGATGCGTTCAAGGCCGACGGCTGGGGCGTGAAGGGCTCGTACGGCTTCCTGCCGAACTTCCACGCCTTCGGTGATTACAGCCGCCAGGAAATCGACCACACCAACATCAAGCTGGACCAGTGGAAGATCGGCGCCGGCTACAACGTTGAAATCGCTCCGACCACCGACTTCGTTGCTCGCGTTGCCTACCAGAAGCGCGACCAGAAGCACGGCCTGGACTTCAACGGCTACAGCGCTGAAGCCGGTATCCGCACCGCCTTCGGTGCCCACGCCGAAGTCTACGGCATGGTCGGCTACGAAGATTTCTCGAAGAAGCACGGCATCAATCCGGAAGGCCAGTGGTACGGCCGCCTGGGTGGTCAGGTCAAGCTGAACCAGAACTGGGGCCTGAACGGCGAGCTGAAGATGAACCGCGACGGCGACAAGGAATACACCGTCGGTCCGCGCTTCAGCTGGTAATCGCACACTCGGCGCGCCTGCGCGCTGAAGATGCCTCGACAGGCCCGGCTCACGCCGGGCCTGTTGCGTTGTGGGGACCCGAAACCGCAGCTGAGCATGTTCCGGGGGCACTGCTGCGTTGCAATAAATTGGATTCCGCTGCTCCCGGCGCGGCCCTACGGTGGGCACTTCGTACCGTCGGATCCATGGTGATGCCACCTGCCGTTCCCGCTCTGCCCCTCGATCGGCCCCGCCGCCTGGCAATGCTTGCGCCGCATCCCGTGCTGCGTCTGGGGGTGGAGGTGGTGCTTTGCCAGCACGGTGGCGTACAGGTCTGCGGCAGCTTCACCCGCGAAGCTGATCTGCTCGATCTGCTGCAGCGCCAGCCGGATGGCATCGACCTGCTGCTGATCGACCTGCTGGCGCCCTATGGTCCCGAACAGGGCCTATCCCTGTTGCGGCTGTTGTCGCGGCGCTGGCCGCTGCTGCCGGTGCTGGTGCTGTCTGCGCACTGCAATGCCAGCATGGTGACCATGGCGATGCAGGCCGGCGCGCGCGGCTTCCTGTCAAAGGGAACCACGCCGGAGATGCTGCGGCGCGCGGTGGAGGTACTGGCCCGTGGCGGCCGCTTCGTGCCCCCGGAGCTGCGCACGCAGTTGAACCGATCACGCATGCGGCGCACACCGGCGCCGGTGCTGACGCCCTTGAGCCGACGTGAGCGCGAGGTGCTCCGGCTGGTCCTGCAGGGCTGCACCACCGGGGAGGTGGCGCGGCGCTTCGGGCGCACGGCCAGTACGGTCAGCACGCAGAAGCGGACGGCGTACGAGAAGCTGGGCATCCACAGCGATGGTGAGCTGTTCCGCATCCGGCACCTGCTCGAATGCGGATGAGCGGGCTTACTCGCCCTGGTACTGCTTCTCTTCCACCAGGGCCGAACCGGCCACGCGGTTGATCTCGTTCTTCACCTGCACGCGCTCGCCATTGGTGCCATAGACACCGCGTGCCAGCTGGATGAAGGCATCGTCGAACACCTGGGCCGCTTCCTTGTCGCGCAGCTGGTCCTGGATGTCCCACATGCGCTCGTTGATTGCCTTCAACTGCTGCTTCAGCACGGCCAGCGCCGGCTGAGCCTGCAGTTGCTGCTGCAGCAACGGCAGCAGGCCGTCCAGCTCGGTGCGCACGTTGCTCAGCTTGGCCGCATCGTCGATGCGTTCGGCCTTGATCTCGAGAATGGTGATCTTGTCGATCAGCTCGCCGATCGATACCGGGGTCAGGATGGCGTCCACGCGGTTGGTTCCTGGAAACAGGGCGCCATGATACCGCGCCGCTGGCATGTGGCCCCGATCCATGGGATTTACGCCGAATTTGCGCCACGGCCCCGGCAGCACCCTCGATCCGTTACGGCCACCGCCTCGACACTGCGTTCCCGGCGGCATAACCGCCTTCGACGAGGAACACAGTGCAGTGAACAGCAAGGGGATGATGGCGGCGGTGGTGGCCGCCCTGGCAGGGCTGCTCGGGATCGGCAGCGCGCAGGCACAGGTGCAGGCCAGTGGCAGTGCGGCATTGACCAGCGACTACGTGTGGCGTGGCAGCTCGCAGAGCGACGGCGACCCGGCGGTGCAGGCGGGCGCGAAGGTTTCGATTCAATCGGGCTGGTACGCCAGCGTGTGGGGCTCCAACGTTTCGTTCAAGCCGGACAATGGCGCGCGCAGCGAGTTCGACCTGGTGGCCGGCTGGTCCGGTGCGCTGGCCCCGGACTGGACACTGGATGCCAACTTGACCCGCTACATGTACCCGGGCACCGGCCGCGCGCTGGACTGGACCGAACTCAACACCACGGTGAGCTGGAAGCAGCGCGCCTGGTTGCAGGTCGCCCATTCCAACGATGCGTTGGCCGGTGGCCATCGCGGTACCTACGCCCAGCTGGGTGTGCGTGTGCCGCTGCACGAACGCGTCCGCCTGGAAGCGGCGGTGGGCCAGTACTGGCTGGCCACCGCGCAGGGCCCGGACTACCTGCATGGGCAGCTCAGTGCCATTGCCACGCTGGCCCCGGCATGGGAGCTGCGTGCCACCGTGCATGACACCGACAGTGCGGCCAAGCGCCTGTTCCCGGGCAATGCCGGTGGACGATGGGAGCTGGCGCTGCAGGGCAGTTTCTAGTCGGCCACCGAGGCCTGGCGCGCACGCAGCGCGCCGGGCAGCCACAGCAGCAGGGCCAGCACCGCCACCGCAGCACCGGCCACGCAGACGCCGGTCCAGCCGAAGCGCTGGTAGACCTGCGCCGACAGCAGCGAACCCAGCGAACCGCCGATGAAGTAGCCGGTCATGTAGCCGGCATTGAGGCGGTTGCGCGCTGCCGGTTGCAGTGCATAGATCAGGTTCTGGTTACTGACGTGCAGCAGCTGCGCGGCCAGGTCCAGCACCACCACGCCGACCAGCAGCGCCAGCAACGAGTGGGCCGACAGCCCCAGTGGCAGCCACGACAGCAGCAGCAGCGCCAGCGCGATGGCGGTGGCACGCCCGGTCTGGCCACGGTCGGACATGCGGCCGGCCAGGCCGGCCGCCAGGGTGCCGGCCGCGCCGACCAGCCCGAACAGGCCGATGGTGGCGTCGCTGTAGGCATACGGCGGCTGTGCCAGCAGGAACGCCAGTGGCGTCCAGAAGATCGCGAACATGGCGAAGCTGCAGGCGCCCAGCAGCGTGCGCTGGCGCAGCACCGGTTCCTGCACGAACAGCACGCCGATCGAGCGCAGCAATGCGAAGTAGCCAAGGCCGGCGCTGTGGTGGAAGCGCGGCAGGCCGCGCTGCAATGCCAGTGCGGTCAGCACCAGGGTGGCAGCGGCGATCGCGTACACCAGGCGCCAGTCGCCCAGGCTGGAAAGCAGGCCGGCCACGGTACGTGCCAGCAGGATGCCCAGCAGCAGGCCGCTCATCAACGTGCCGACCACGCGACCGCGATGTTCCGGCGCGGCCAGCGTGGCCGCGAACGGCACCAGCACCTGGGCGACCACGGAGAACAGGCCGGTGATCGCGGTGCCCGCCAGCAGCCAGGCCAGCGACGGCGCACAGGCACTGATCACCAGCCCGCCGGCGGACAACAGGCTCATCACCACGATCAGGCGCCGGCGTTCGAACAGGTCTCCCAGCGGCACCAGCAGGATCAGTCCGGCGGCATAGCTCAGCTGCGCGGCGGTGACCACCATGCCGACCTGGCCGAACGGCACACCGAAGGCATCGGCAATGGTATGCAGCAGTGGCTGCGCATAGTAGTTGCTGGCCACGGCCACGCCGGTGGCGACCGACATCAGCAGCACCTGCCAGCGGTGCAGGGGGGGGAGGGACGGACTCACGCGGTATTCTACAAAGCGGGGTGCACAGTGTCCGCCTGCTGCGACCATGATGGAAATGAATCATCATCATCCATGCCATCTGGAAACGAGATAGCTGGATGAATCTCAAGCAGCTCGAATTTGCCGTCGCCCTGGCCGAAGAGGGCAATTTCACCCGTGCCGCCGAACGCTGCCACGTGGTGCAGTCCGCGTTGAGCCACCAGATTGCCTACCTGGAGCAGGAACTGGGCACGCCGCTGTTTGAACGCCTGCCGCGCCAGGTACGGGCGACGGCGGCCGGTGAGGCGCTGCTGGTGCACGCACGCCAGGTGCTGGCCAGCCTGCGCCACCTGCGCGCTGACGTGGCCGCGGTGAGTGGCGAGGTGCGTGGCCTGCTGGCGATCGGGCAGATTTCCTCGCTGACCGGCATCGACGTGGTGGCGATGCTGGCAGCCTTCCAGCAGGCGCACCCGCAGGTGGAGTTCCAGCTGCGGGTGGACAAGAGCGAGGATCTGATCGCGCAGGTGCAGTCGCGTGAATTGGACGTGGCACTGGTGGGGTTGGCGCCCTCGGCCGGCCTGGACGGGGTCTGCCACCAGATGCTGCAGGAAGAAGACCTGGTGGCGGTGCTGGCGCCGTCGCACCGCCTGGCCCGGCGCAAGCGGCTGCCCTTGACCGAACTGCAGGATGAAGCGCTGGTCGACTTCCCGCGCGGCACCGGTGCGCGGCGGCAGACCGACGATGCCTTCGCCGCCGCCGGCCTGCCGCACGCGGTCCGCTTCGAGGTCAACCTGATGGAACTGGTCGAGCGCTTCGTCCGCCATGGGCTGGCGGTCGGCATCGTGCCGGCGTTGATTGCCGAAGGCTTTCAAGGCGTGGTGCGGATTCCGCTGCAGCCGACCCCGACCCGCCGCGTGCACCTGGTCTGGCAGCGGCTGCCGACACCGGCGGCGCGGGCGTTCGTCGAGGCCGTGCTCAGCCGCGCAGGCGCAGGCTCAGGCCCTTGAGGAAGTTGCGCAGCATCTGGTCCAGGCAACGCCGGAAGTTGGCGTGCCCGGGTTGGCGGAACAGTGCGCCCACTTCCGACTTGGAGACATTGAAACCGGCGCTGGCGAAGATCTCCATCAGATCGACGTCGCGCAGCTGGAACGCCACGCGCAGCTTCTTCAGCACCAGGTTGTTGTCGATGCGGGTCTCCACCGCGCGCAGCGGCTGGTTCTCGTCGCGACCGCGCAGGTGCACGATCAGGCCATCGAGGAAGTGCGCCAGCGCGCTGTCGCTCATCGGCTCGAAACCGGCTTCGTCCTCGCGGCGCAACCAGGCCTTCACCTGCTCGGTCTCCACGGCGAAGGCCGGGTCGGCCATCTGGCACAGGGCCACCACGTGGTGGTCGCCCAGGTCCAGGGAGTAGCGCACGCTGCGCAGGACATCATTGTTGATCATGGTCCAATTGTAGCGGCCCCTGGCGTGTCACCGGAGTGTCATCGAACTGCAGCATCGTGGGCACTCGTTCGCTGAGACCCTTGCATGCGCCGGTATCTGTTTTCCGCACTGCTGCTCGTCAGCAGCTTCGCTGCCTTCGCCCAGGACCGCTTCGTACCCGTCGAGCGGCGCCTCAGTGCATCCCAACTGGCCGAGGTCGGGCTCAGTCCAGCGCAGTTGCAGGCACTGAACCGGGTACTGCGCGAGGCAGAGCGCGCGGCCACCGGGCCGACGGCAGCGGTGACCCCCGCCGCTGCGCCGCTGCCTGCCAATGTGCCGGCACCGGCAGCAATGCATCTGGGCCTGGAAGAAGGACCGGTCAATGCACGCGTGGTCGGAGAGGTCGCAGGCTGGCAGCCCGGCACGCTATTCACCCTTGATAACGGCCAGCAATGGCAGGTGATGAAGGGGCAGATGAAGCTGCGCAAGGTGCTGCAGTCGCCGCAGATCGCCGTTGTTCCAGGAATTGCCGGGCGCTGGTTCCTGCAGGTCGACGAAGACCTGCCCAAGGCCCGGGTATTCCGCGTGCGCTGAGCCGCGCACGCCTCGGGCGTGGTCAGCCGGCATCGGCAACGCAGGGGCGGGCCGACGGTGCCAGAATGGGCGTCCGGTTTTTCCCCCTGGAGTTGCCTGATGACCCGCACTGTCCTGATTACCGGCGCCACGTCCGGCTTCGGCGCCGCCGCCGTCCACCGCTTCGCCCAGGCCGGGTGGAAGGTGATCGCCACCGGCCGCCGCGGCGAACGTCTGCAGCCGCTGGTCGAGCGCTACGGCAAGGACGTGGTTCACGCCGCCGCCTTCGACATCCGCGATCCGGTGGCGATGGAGGCGGCCCTGCTGGCACTGCCGCCTGCGTTCGGCCAGATCGATCTGCTGGTCAACAACGCGGGCCTGGCACAGGGCACCGCGCCGGCACAGAGCGCCAAGCTGTCGGACTGGACCACGATGATCGACACCAACATCACCGCGCTGGTGACCTTGACCCATCGCCTGCTGCCGCAGCTGGTGGAGCGCAAGGGCGCGATCATCAACATCTCGTCGGTGGCCGGCGTCTACCCGTACCCGGGTGGCAACGCCTACGGTGGCACCAAGGCCTTCGTCAGCCAGTTCTCGCTGGGCCTGCGTTCGGACCTGCACGGCACCGGCGTGCGCGTGACCACGATCGAGCCGGGTATGGCTGAAACCGAGTTCACCGTGGTGCGTACCCATGGCGACCAGGCGGCATCGGACAAGCTCTATACCGGCGCCAACCCGATGACCGCTGAAGACATCGCCGAACAAATCTTCTGGGTGGCCAGCCTGCCGCCGCACCTGAACATCAATCGCCTGGAGCTGATGCCGGTCAGCCAGTCCTTCGCCGGTTTCCAGGTCGCCCGCGAAGGCTGACGGTCGTTTGTAGAGTCGAGCCAT
>NZ_JAOBZT010000020.1:0-67026 GCF_029839005.1 Stenotrophomonas sp. GD03958
AGTTCACGCCCAGCATGTAGGTGCGGCCCCACTCGATGTACTCCAGCGGGCGGTCCTTGCTGCCGGCGTAGGTGCGGTACGGCTCGTTGGTCAGGTTGCTGCCCTGCAGAAGCACGGTCAGGCCACGCAGGGCGCTGCTGTCGCTGAAGGTGTAGCTGACCTGCGCATCGGTCACGTTCTCGCCAACCACGTAGCGCAGGCTGCGGTTGCCGTTGAAGTTGCCGATCTCGCCGATGAAGTCCGACCGGCGGCGCTGGCTGACGCGTGCTTCAAAACCGCTGCGCTCGTAGTAGGCGGTGAAGTTGTACACGCGCTTGGACAGGCCCGGCAGGCTGATCGGGTCACTGCCCACGCTGGAGGCGCTCTCCGGATCCAGGATGGTGATGTCGCTCTTGTTGAAGGTCGCGCTGGCCTGCACGCCGAAGCCACGCAGGCTGTCGGTCAGCATCTCCAGCGGGAACGATGCGGTCAGCTCCAGGCCCTTCAGCGTGCCGCCCTTGCCGTTCTGCGGCGCGGAGAAGGTGCCGGTGGTCAGCACCGGCGCGGTCATGCCCGGCGGCGGCACGTAGCTGCCCAGCAGCGCGGTGAAGTCGTAGTTGTCCACCGACTGGGTATAGACGTAGCTCTTCAGGTCCTTGTAGAAGATCGCGGCCGCCACATAGGCCTTCTCGCCGAAGTACTTCTCATAGGACAGGTCCAGCGCGGTGGCGCGCCACGGATCCAGCAGCGGATTGCCGCCGCTGCCGCCGGGGCGGCCGGTGCCGGTGTCCACGCCGAACTCCAGGCCGGCGCGCATCTGGTCCACACGTGGGCGTGCGACCTGCTTGGCGACGGCGAAGCGCAGCGTCTGCTGGTGCGGGAACAGGAAGGCCAGGTTCAGGCTCGGCAGCCAATCGTTGTAGGTGCGGCCGTTCGAGTACGGCTGCACGTTGTTGCCGGCCGACTGCGAGCTGTCCCAGTAGCGCGAATCCGAACTCTGGTCGGTGTGCTGCATCTGCACGCCGATGTTGCCGCGCACGCCGACGTCGCCGATGTCGGCGTTGATGTTCAGGCGCGCCCAGGCGGTGGTGATCTTCTCCTGCACCGTCCACGACTTGGGAATCAGGTAGTCCAGGTTGTCGACCGGGTTGAAGGTCATGTAGCGGCCGACCGCGGCCGGGACGTTCCAGGCCGGGATGGTGCCGAGGCCGGCGAAGCCGAGGTTGACCGGGCGATACTGCAGGTCCGAGGCGATGTTGGCATCGCCCTGCGCACCCAGCAGGATGTTGCCTTCGGACTGGGTCTTCACCTTGCGGCGGTCGGCGTAGTTCACGCCGATGTCGATGTCCGGCGCCCACGACGCGATGGCATCGGGCAGCGCGATGGTGGCGGCCAGCTTGCCACCCTTCAGGCGGTCTTCCACCTGCGGCACCTTGCCGTAGCCGGAGCCGTAGATGGTGTTGGTCAGGAACAGCGCATCGGGATTGGAGTAGTTCAGGCCCGGGCTGATCTGCGAGAAGCCGTTCTGGCGGATCGACACGCCGACCGTATCCAGCTGTGGCATCGGGGTCAGCTGCAGGTTGTTTTCCAGGTTCAGCTCATCGCGCGTGGCCTTGGAGTAGTTCAGGTCGGCGACCAGCTTGACGCCGCTGAAGTTGAACTCGTTGTTCCAGCCGAACGCATCGATCTTGTCCTTGCGCTTGTTGTACATGCCGCGCACCAGCGGGTACACGCCGCTGGCGGTGCCGCCGGTGAACGAACCATTGGCGTTGACCTGCGGGTTGCTGACCAGCAGGCCCGGGGTGTAGTTGCCGTTGTAGTTGCTGAGGTTCAGCTCGAACTGGTTGGCGGTGTCGATCTGCTCGGCTTCGGTGTGGAATGCATCGAAGGTGCTGGTCCAGCTGTTGTTCGGCCGGAACTGGATAGTGGCCATCACGCCGTCGCGCTTGTTGTTGCCGGTGCGGCGCAGCGCCTTGATGCCATCGGAGAAATAGGTGCCTGCACCCACGCCCGGGCGGTCGCCCTTGTCGGTGTGCTCGGTGGTCCACGGCTCGTACAGGCCGACCTGGTTCTCCTGGATCGGCATGTCGCTGTGCGCATAGCCGATGGCGATGCCCAGGGTCTTGTCCAGGAACTGGTCGATGTAGCTGGCGCTGAAGCGGTTGCCGTATGGATCGACGTTGGCGGCGCGGCCCAGCGAGCTCTTCTGGTAGCGGCCACTGACCGCGATCACGCGCTCGCCGAAGCTGAGCGGGCGCGCGGTCTGCATGTCGATGGTGCCCGACAGGCCCTGGCCGACCAGCGCCGCATCCGGGGTCTTGTACACGGTCACGCCGTTGACCAGTTCGGACGGGTACTGGTCGAACTCGACGCCGCGGTTGTCGCCGGTGCTGACCACTTCGCGGCCATTGAGCAGGGTGGTGGCGAAATCCGGCGACAGGCCGCGCACGCTGATCACTTGCGCACGGCCCGCCACGCGCTGCGCGGCCAGGCCGGGCAGGCGCGAGATGGACTCGGCGATGCTGACGTCGGGCAGCTTGCCGATGTCTTCGGCGGAGATCGCTTCGACCACCGAGGTGGCGTCCTGCTTGACCGCGATCGCGCTCTCGATGCCGCGGCGGATGCCGGTGACCTGCACCGTATCGAGGTTGGTGGCGGCGGTGCCGGCCGGCGTGGTGGTGTTCTGCGTGGACTGTGCCGACGCCAGTGTCGGCGCCAGGACAACGGCCAGCGCGATGCTCAGCGCGCTGCGCTTGTGGTTCAACATTTTCCCCTCCCAGGCAATGTTGCAGATCGATTTGTGAGCGTTCCGGCGGGGCCGTGAACGTGCGACGCGGTGGCCGCTGTCGTCGCCGCTATGGTAGGCAGCGCATTCTTCGCGGGAATCACCCTGCATACGTATTCAATGGCGTTTGCAGGGATGTAATCGCTTTCAGACTCCCGCCACGGTAGCGCCGGGCCATGCCCGGCGAGCGTCACGCGGGGGCGTTCATCAATCCGATGGCGTGAAGCGAATGGCCTGCCCACCGCCCGGTGCCAGCACCAGCGTCAGTGCATCGGCACTGGTCACCTCGCGGGTTTCGCGTGCGAACGCGAATGGATTGCTGCGGAAATCCGCGCCCTCGCCATCGCGGTAGATCTCGGCGCGGTAGCGCACGCCAGGTTCCAGGAAGCCCAGCGATACCGGCAGCACGCGTCCGTGTTCATCCGTGATGCTGCCGAGGAACCAGTCGCGGCTGTTGCGGTCGCGGCGCACGATCGTCACGTAGTCGCCGACTTCGCCATCGAGCACGCGGCTCTGCTCCCAGTCCACCGCCACGTCCTCGATGAAACGGAACGCCTCGCGATGCTGCAGGTAGTGTTCGGGCAGGTCCGCGGCCATCTGGATCGGGCTGTACAGCACCACGTACAGGGCAAGCTGGCGGGCCAGCGTGCTGGGAATGGCCTGGCCGTGGCGGCCCTTCAGGCTGAGGATGCCGGGGGTGTAATCCATCGGCCCGGCCAGCATGCGGGTGAACACCAGATTGACCTCATGCTCCGGCGGGTTCGGCGGCTGGCCCCAAGCGTTGTACTCCATGCCGCGTGCGCCTTCGCGCGAGATCCAGTTGGGATAGGTGCGGCGCAGGCCGGTGTCCTTGATCGGCTCATGCGGGTTCACCGACAGGTGTCGGCGCGCGGCTTCCTCCACCACCTTCAGATGGTGGCGGGCCATGAACTGCCCGTCATGCCACTCGCGCCACAGTGGGCCCCCCGTCGAATTGCGGCGGTCGACCTGGCCGTCGTCACAGACGTAGCCGGTCTTGAACTGGTCTACGCCCAGCCGTGCATACAGGTCCAGCGCGGCGCCCAGCTGGTCCTCGTAGTGCTCGATGGCGCAGCCGGTTTCATGGTGGCCGATCAGGTGTACGCCCTTCTTCAGGCCATATGCCGACAGCGCTTCAATGTCGAAATCGGGCGTGGCCCGGGTGAAATCGAAGTCATAACCATTGCCCACCCACATGCCGTCCCAGCCCGGGTTCCAACCCTCCACCAGCACGCCACGGAAGCCGTGCGCAGCGGCAAAGTCGATCAACTTCTTCGTCTTTGCGGTGGTGGCCGCGTGCTTCGGCCCGGTCGCCCAGCTCTGGTTGTCCAGGTGCATCGACCACCACACGCCCAGGTACTTGGCTGGCTTCACCCAGCTCACATCGCCCAGCGCGTTGGGTTCGTTGAGGTTGAGGATCAGGTCCGATTCGACCAGGCCACCGGCACGGTCGGCGATCTGCAGCGTGCGCCACGGCGTGGCGAAGGGCAGGGCGCGGCGTACCTTCCAGCCTTCGGCCGAGGGCGAGAGCTGCGCGCGCAGGCGCTGGCCCTCGGTGCGGCGCAGCCACATGCCGGCGTAGTCCACCAGCGCCGCTTCGTGGATCGCCACGTGCAGGCCATCGCGGCTGCGCAGGGTCATCGGCGTATGCGCCAGCGGCATCTCGCGCAGCGGCGTGCGCTGGTAGAGGTATTCGTAGTGGATCGGTTCACCCGCGGGGATCCACCAGGCGGTGGATTCAGGCGCGATGGCGAACTCGGTCAGCTCGTCATCGATGATCGCCTCGCGCAGGTTCGGTTGCTCAGGGAACACATACCGGAAGCCAAGGCCATCATCGTAGACGCGGAACACCACATCCAGCCGCCGCCTGCTGCCGGTGGTTTCAGCCAGCTGCACGGTCAGCTCGTTGAAGTGGTTGCGGGTGAGCCGGCGCTCGCCCCACGGCTGCTCCCAGGTGTCATCGACGCTGCGCCGCTGCTGGCCAAGCAGGGCGAAATCGCGGTCCAGGCGACCGTCGCGCAGGGCAAAGCCGAGCTTCGAATCCTCCACCACGGGTTCGCCGAAACGCTCGACGCGGTAGCGGGCGGTGCCGCCGTCCAGCACGAGGCTGACCTTGAGCACCTTGCCGGGTGATTCGACGCTGGCCACCTGCGGCGCGGCCTGCGCCAGCGTGGCCACGCCCAACAGGGCCAGGCCGAACATGTGCGCGAACAGCGCGCGTACAACCGTGTGTGACATCGGCAATTCCCCTCCCAAGGCGCCGTTGGCAGACCCGGACCATAAGCCAGCGCAGCAGCCGCGCTACCGCGTGGTGCCATGAATACGTATGCAGCTGGACGCAGCCGACAGCCCCGCGTCTACCATGGGGCCAAGGCACCTTGAGGGAGGGGCCGCGCCCGCCCGCCGGCAACGACGGTGCGGACCTACAACGCGTGCAGAGAGGGAGGGAGGCCGACGGGCGCAAGCCGGTCCGCCGCTTCGATGCTGAAGATCATTTGCCTGACCGCTGCCCTGGGGGCAGCGCTGGGATCGACCGCGCAGGCGGCCGA
Source organism: Stenotrophomonas sp. GD03958 (assembly GCF_029839005.1). Lineage (NCBI taxonomy): Bacteria > Pseudomonadati > Pseudomonadota > Gammaproteobacteria > Lysobacterales > Lysobacteraceae > Stenotrophomonas > Stenotrophomonas sp. GD03958. The sequence continues at coordinate 5,332 of NZ_JAOBZT010000020.1, forward strand.
CCTGCAATTCGACGGCCGCCATGCGCGCGCCGAAGCCGCTGCCAAGGGTAGCTTCGTGCTGCATGCGCCGAAGGGCGCAGTGCAGATCGCAGCCGCACCGATGCGCAGCCAGACCGGCAGCGTGATGTTCGACGCGTTGTTCGCGCTGGCCCAGCAGGAGATGGACCAGGACCGCGTGGACGCGATCCGCGATCCCGCGTTCGACGAAGGCCGACCGGTGCCGTGCGAGTGCTTCCAGACCGGCGCGCGCTGGCCCTATGTGTGGACCCGCGATGTCAGCTTCGCCGCCGATCTGGCGCTGGCGCGGCTGGACCCGCAACGCACCCGGCAGTCGCTGCAGTTCAAGCTGTCGGCGGCGCGCGACGGGCACAGGCCCGGCCTGTTCGTGGCGCAGGACACCGGTTCCGGCGGCAGCTGGCCGATCAGCAGCGATCGCGTGGTGTGGTTCCTGGCCGCGCGCCACCTGCTGGATGATCCGGCGTTTGCCGACCAGGTCTGGCAGGCGCTGCAGGGCACGCTGGCGCAGGACCGCACGATGGTGTTCGACGCGCAGATGGGCCTGTACCGTGGCGAAACCTCGTTCCTGGACTGGCGCGAGCAGACCTATCCGGACTGGACCCGCGAGGACGTGCGCTTCATCGGCGATTCCTACGCACTGTCCACCAACGTGCTGCACTACCAGGCACTGCGCCTGGCCGAACGCCTGGCCGGCCAGCGCGGCGATGCCCGCGTGGCCGACTACAAGGCGTGGGCCGATGCGTTGGCACGGCAGATCGATGCGCGCTTCTGGCGCGAGGATATCGGCCAGTACATGAGCTACATCGGCGAAGCCGCGCACCCGGTGCCGTACGCCAAGGTCGATCTGCTTGGCCTGTCGCTGGGCATCCTCGCCGAGGTGCTGCCGCCCGAGCGCGCGCGGCGTGCGCTGGCGGCGTATCCGATGGGCCCGGCCGGCAGCCCGGTGGTGTGGCCGCAGGAGGCGCAGCAGCCGATCTACCACAACCGCGCGATCTGGCCGTTCGTCAGTGCCTATTCGCTGCGCGCGGCGCGCCAGCTGGACGATGCACCGCGCATCGCCGCCGAGATCCGCTCGCTGATGCAGGGCGCCGCGCTGGCCGGTTCCAACATGGAAAACTACGAGCTGGTCAGCCAGGCGGTGCATGTTGATGAGGGCGTGCTGAGCGGCCCGGTGGTCAACTCCGAACGCCAGCTGTGGTCGGTGGCCGGCTATCTGTCGATGGTGGTTGAAGGCGTATTCGGCGTGCAGGACGATGGCCGCGTGCAGCCCAAGCTGCCGGCCGTGCTGGTGCCCGAACTGTTCGGCAAGCAACGCCGCATCTCCCTGGAGGCCAACGGCAAGCGTTATGTGCTGGAGCGGCCGAAGCAGCTGGGCGATGGATTGCTGGTAGCGGGCAAGGTGACGACGCGTGGTGCCACCACCACCGTGCAGCTGGTCCCCGCCGCATCGGCACCGCGCAGCGTGGCGATGACGGCCGACGCCAATGCGCGCGCACCGGCCACGCCGGCCGCACCGCAGGCGCGGCGCAAGGGCAGGGGCTGGAACGTCGAGGTCGCTGCCGACCAGGTGCTGTGGCAGGACGGTCGCGCGCTCACCGCCAGCAATGGCCTGGCACGCATCGGTGACGATGGCCTGCAGCATTGCCTGAGCCTGACCCGACGCGATGGTGCATTGGAATCGCTGCACAGCCCGATGGTCTGCGTCGGTCCGCAGCAGCGACTGAAGGGTGCCGAGCGCTGGCAGTTCACCTCGGCCAGGGCCGGGCAGGTGCGCCTGCGCCTGCAGTACAGCAACCCGAATGGGCCGATCAACACCGGCGTTACCCCTGCGGTGAAGCAGCTCGTGCTGCAGTGCCCGGGCCAGCCGTTGCAGCGGCGTACGGTCACCTTGCCACACAGCGTGGCCGTTCAGGATTCGACCTCGGCCACGTTCGCCGTACCCAGGGGCCGCTGCACGGCCACGCTTGAAGACGGGTTCAACATGAGCGCGCTGCAGCACTTCGCGCACTACACCGGTAGCAAAGGCGGGCGCGAGGGCGTGCTGAACCAGGCCCAGGTGCAGGCACTAACGGTGGCGCCCGTTGCAGCCGCAGAGGTCGCACGATGAATCGCCCGGCCAAGCCGCAGCTGTCGTTCTGGCAGATCTGGAACATGTGTTTCGGCTTCCTCGGCATCCAGTTCGGATTCGCCCTGCAGAACGCCAATGCCAGCCGCATTTTCGAGACGCTGGGCGCGGATATCGACGCGGTGCCAGGGCTGTGGATTGCCGCGCCGCTGACCGGCCTGCTGGTGCAGCCGGTAATCGGCTACCTGTCCGACCGCACCTGGACGCGCTGGGGGCGCCGTCGTCCGTACTTCATGATCGGTGCGGTGTTGACCACGCTGGCGCTGCTGGTGATGCCGAACTCGCCGACGCTGTGGATCGCGGCCGGCACGCTGTGGGTACTGGATGCCTCGATCAACGTATCGATGGAGCCGTTCCGTGCCTTCGTCGGTGACCAGCTGGCGCCAAGCCAGCGTCCGGCCGGCTATGCCATGCAGAGCTTCTTCATCGGCGTGGGTGCCATCGTCGCCAGCTTCCTGCCGTTCATCCTGGCCCACTTCGGCGTTGCCAACACCGCGTCCGCCGGGGAAGTGCCCGACACTGTGCGCTATGCGTTCTATTTCGGCGCGGTGGTGCTGCTGGCGGCGATCACCTGGACGGTGGTCAGCACCCGCGAATATTCACCGGCGGAGCTGGCCGGGTTCGATGATGCCGAGCCACCGGAACATCACGCGGCGGCCGCGATCAACGGCCCGGCTTCATGGACGCGGGTGACCCTGTGGCTTGGGCTGGGTGTGTTGTTGGCGCTGCTGATCGCCTGGCGGCAAGGCGACCGGATGCTGTACGTGCTGGCCGGCCTGTGCGCCGGCTACGGCCTGCTGCTGGCGGCCGCGCGCGCGCTGCCGGCCACGCATATGCTGGCCGCCATCGTCGGCGACCTGCGCGCGATGCCGGTCACCATGCGCCGCCTGGCGTGGGTGCAGTTCTTCTCGTGGTTCGCGCTGTTCGCCATGTGGATCTACACCACCGCTGCGGTGGCCGGTACCCACTTCGGTTCGACCGTTCCACAGTCGGCCGCCTACAACGAAGGTGCCAACTGGGTGGGCGTACTGTTTGGCGCCTACAACGGCTTCGCTGCGGTGGCGGCGGTGCTGATTCCGCCGATGGTGCGTGCGATCGGCCTGCGCTGGAGCCACCTGGTCAACCTGTGGCTGGGCGGTGCCGGCCTGGTCTCGCTGATGTTCATCCGCGACCCGCACTGGCTGCTGCTGTCGATGGTGGGTGTGGGCTTTGCCTGGGCCTCGATCCTGTCGTTGCCGTATGCACTGCTGTCCGACAGCGTGCCGGCGTCGAAGATGGGTGTGTACATGGGCATCTTCAATTTCTTCATCGTGATCCCGCAGCTGGTCGCGGCCAGCGCGCTCGGCTTTGCGCTGCGCGCGTGGCTGGGCGGCCAGCCGATGCATGTGCTGGTACTGGGCGGCTGCAGCCTGTTCGTCGCCGGCCTGTGCGTGCTGCGGGTTCCGTCCCGTCCGGAGGTAGTGTGATGCGTGCTGCGTTGGCTGTTGCTGTTTCCCTTGCCCTGTTCGCCGGCCAGGCCGCGGCCGCGCCGCGCCCGGACTACGTCGGCACCACCGAGCCGTTCGCCAGCGATGCGGTGTATTTCGTGGTCACCGACCGCTTCGTCAACGGTGATCCGTCCAACGACCATCGCGACCAGGGCGGCACGCATCGCACCTTCGATATTCCGGTGCCGTGCCCGGACAAGGTGGACGGCAACATCGGCTACCTCGGTGGTGATTTCCGCGGTGTGCTCGACAACGCGCAGTACATCCGCAACCTCGGTTTCGGCGCGGTATGGATCACGCCGATCGTCGACAACCCGGACGAGGCCTTTACCGGCAGCAAGCCGATCAGCTGTACCAGCACGCTGACCGACCGCGGCAAGACCGGCTACCACGGGTACTGGGGCATCAACTTCTACAAACTTGATGAGCACCTGCCCAGCAACGACCTGGATTTCGCCGGGTTGACCAAGGGCCTGCACGGTGCTGGCTTGAAGGTGGTGCTGGACATCGTGGGCAACCACGGTTCGCCGGCCTGGACCATGCCGACGCGACAGCCGCAGTTCGGCCAGATCTTCGACAAGGACGGAAAACTGATCGCCGACCACCAGAACCTGCCGCCGCAGAAACTGGATCCGAAGCACAACCCGCTGCACGCGTTCTACAACAACATTGGACCGGTCGACAGCAAGGATGGCTCAATCTTCGACGGCAACCTGGCTGAGCTGTCCGACTTCAACCAGGACAATCCGGCGGTGATGGACTACCTGGTCGGTGCCTACCTGCAATGGACCGCGCAGGGCGTGGACGCGTTGCGCATCGACACCATCGGCTGGCTGCCGCACCCGTGGTGGCATGAATTCGTCAAGCGCATCCGCGCCGAGCATCCGGGCATGTTCATGTTCGGCGAAGCATTCGACTACGATGCCGCGCGCATCGCCGAGCACACCTGGCCCGCCAACGCGAACGTGAGCGTGCTCGATTTCCCGTTGCGCGGCGCGCTGGAGCAGACCTTCGGCACCGCCAACAAGGGCTTCGAGACCCTGGCTGAGCCGCTGCACCTGAGCGGCGGACCGTATGCCAATCCGTACGAGCTGATGAGCTTCTACGACAACCACGACATGCCGCGCCTGCAGGCCAGCGACAACGGCTTCATCGATGCGCACAACTGGCTGTTCACCGCGCGCGGCATTCCGGTGGTCTATTACGGTTCGGAAACCGGCTTCATGCGCGGCCGCGCCGAGCATGCCGGCAACCGGGCCTACTTTGGCCAAACGCGCGTGGACGCCGCGCCGCAGAGCCCGATCTTCGCGCCGCTGCAGCGCATTGCCAAGCTGCGCGAGGCCACCCCGGCCCTGCAGCGCGGCCTGCAGGTGAACGAACGCCTGCAGGGCGATGAGGCGGTGTTCTTCCGCGTGCTGCAGCATGGCGAGGTGGCACAGACCGCGCTGGTGCTGCTGAACAAGGGCGACCAGGCCAGGACGCTCACCGTGGCGCGTTACGTCCAGTCCGGCCGCTGGCGCGATGCACTGGACGGCGGTTCGTTGCAGGTGGATGCCTCCCTGAAAGCCGAAGTGCCCGCACACGGCGTGAAGGTGTATGTGCTGGATGCCGCCGTGCAGCAGCCGGCGCTGCAGGCCGAGCTGGACAAGGCGATGACCGACCAGAAGGCTCGGGACCAGCGTCTGGGACGGTGAGGGCGCCGCCGGGCATGGCCCGGCGCTACCGCTTTGGTGGGTGCCAACCTCGGTTGGCACGCTCTTCGAGCAGTCGAGCAGGCTCGACCCTACAATAGGCCCCCCCTCACGCCCTGCCGTACCGCCATGACCGACCTCGCCCCGCAGACCCCGATCGAAACCCTGCTGAAGGCGGCGATGGACGGGGCGGTGCCGATCCGCGCCTTCATGGAGGCCTTCGTCGCCTCCGAGGTGGTGCTGCTGACCGGCAGCCTGGTGACCCCCGATGGCAGCGGCTTCGACCCGCTGCTGTTCGACAAGCAGGGCACCCTGCACGTGGCCGTGTTCACCGATCCGTCGCGGGTGGGCATCTACAGCCAGCAGGCCGAACACCAGATCCGCTGGCGGATGCTGGACGTGCTGCGCCGCGTGCCAGGTGGCTACGGCGTGGTGATCAACCCGGGCACCCAGCTGGGTTTCGAGATCTCGCCCAGCGGCGTCGGCGAGATCCTCAAGGACTTCGCCCAGGGTTGATTGTCATGTAGAGCCGAGCCCATGCTCGGCTGCCGTTCGCGCAATGCCGGATCAGTCGAGCACGGCGCGACTCTACAGAAGGCTTCCCTTCGAGCGCCGTCCGTGATCCTCTTGGGCAATATCGGGATCAAGGCATTGCCATGCAATTCAGGGTATTACCCGCCGACGCACCGGAACGGCAGCAATTGGCCCAGTGGTACCACGCGGAATGGGGCCAGGACGCCGGCCTGACACTGGAAGAGGAACTGCAGCGGCTCAATCCGCCACAGGACGCCGAAGGTTTCCCGCACCTGATCGCCGTATTCGATGACGGTCAGGTGGTTGGCGCAGTCCAGCTCAAGCGGCGGGAAATGCAGGCGTTCCCACAGTACGAACATTGGCTGGGCAGCGTGTTCGTGGCCGACAGCCATCGCGGGCGTGGGCTGGCTGGCGCGTTGGTGGAGCAAGCAGCGACGCAGGCGGTGCGGATGGGGGTTTCCGATCTCTACCTGCAGACTGAGGCCCTGGACGGTGGGCTGTATGCGCGGCTGGGCTGGGCACCGCTGCAGGTAGCCGATAGCTGCAGCTATCGCGTGCTGGTGATGGTGCGTTCACTGTAAGAGACGTGCCCTGGAAGAGAAGTTTCCTGGTGCTCCGTCCAGTCAGTGAACCGGATGTGCACTTTGAAAGAGCGCGGGAGCGCAGGCTGGTGGCTGGCGACATCGGGCATCGGATGCTCAATCCGCAGCCAGGTTGCCTGCCACCAGGACAGCGTTGTGTCGTACATCGTCGCGCTCGACGTATCGCAGGAGGTCCTGGGCGAGAACGCGTTGGCTGATTGCTGCCAAACGCGCATTCTCCGCATCCGATTTACCCTGGGACTGGGCAGAGAGCAAAAGCATGTTGACGATGTGGGATGAAACTCTGGACTGCAGTTCAGCCTGGGATCGTTCTTGGCCATCCTCGTCGAACAGCAGGTGGATGGACAACGCGAGATCATCACTGTACTGGCGCTTCAGGCTGGGGAGACCAAGGGTGATGTGAAATGCCCCAAGAAGTGAGAAGGCGACGGCGACCAAGGAATGCGTTCCCAGTTGCAACCATATCTTCATGACGTATCTCCTAGCGGGGGCGGATCCATTCGCAGCGATCCAGCCTTCCGCTTACCGATCCGCATCGATAATAGCCGCCATTGAAGTTGTAGCGGATCTCGCGAGGCCAATCACCCTTGTCGACATCAATATCAATCTGTCCCCCATTCTTGATGGTGTCTGATTCAGGTAATGCCTGGCCGAAAATATCCTTGGCCGTACCTTTGATCAGTCGAGCCGCCCCTCTTGCCATTGGATTGATCTGCCAGCAAGCGGTGTCGCCGTTGTCCATCAGCAGGCAGCCGCCAACGCCTCTCCCGAAGAAATGCTCGAGTGATCGGAAAAGTGAGCCAAGGAGGTTTCCATTGATCTGCCCGTGTTGCCAGGCCGGATTGCTTGCCGTGTGCGCGATTCGGATCGCATCATCTACTGCTGGAATGAATTGGTTTGCGACATGCAGGCTGGAGAAGTACCCGCTGTCATTTGCAGGCTTTATGAACACCCATTCTTTCGACATGCGGACAACCGCTTCAAGCTGAAGTCGCTCGCCTTCTGCCAAATCTTGTGAACTGCTGTCGAAGTCGCCTTGCCCATCCCGGGTCTGCACCGGTTGGCTCGGTAGGCGCCAGCCTGGAACGTTGATGTCAGCAGCGATTCCCAATTCGCCCAGGGAAGGAGCTGGGTGGAGCCTTCTGGGAACCTCGCCAGGAGGAATGTAATTGACGGTGACGTAAAGCGCTTGGGCGGTGTGGGGGTTGACCACGAGGTAGACCTCCCAGCCACGACGGAATCCATGTGCCATTTCGCCAGCGGATTCGTATTGCCAGGATTGAGTGCAATTGCCACAGGTGACTACCTGGACTGCGTGCGCCTTGAACGTGGAAAGCGCGGAGCCTGCCAGAATCAAGCTAGCTGCAGAGATCATTTTCACAACGTGACTCCTTGGACGAACGGGTGCACCTGCTGCGGGTACACCTTCCTGATCCACGGCGTTCCCACTGATTCACCTTGCGCTTCGTGGCGATTGCCGCGTATCGGTATCCGCCGTGCGGTTCGTCGGAGATCCGAGGATCTTGATGTAGGGCATCCAATCTGGCCCCGATGGGACCATCTGCTGCATCCAAGGACCGTCGGCGTTATCCTGCAAGCGGGCTCCATGCTTCTGGTGGTTGATAACGTGACCATGGCCGCACCCTCCCATTCCCGCTCGGCGCTGATCTTCCTGATCGCGGCGATCGTTGCCGCGCTGGTGTCCATTCCGGTGCTGCGCGCGGTGGGCATGGTGCAGTGGCCGGTGTTCGTCATCGCCTGGCTGATCAACCTGGGCGCGGCTTGGCATCTGGCCCAGTGGGCGCGCCAGCAGGGGCGCTCGCGCCGGGCGTTCGGGGTACCGGCAGCGCTAGGTACGGTCGCCTCGATCGTGGTGTATGTGCTGCTGGCGTTGCTGGGGCCCAGGGCTGCGCTGCGCTGAGCGTTCGCGGCTTTCGTCGGCAGCGTGCCGAGCATGGCCCGGCACTACAGTGGAGCGGGGTAGTAGAGCAGGGCAGAGCCGGCTTCCAGCGCTTCCTCGTAGAAGGGAGCAAAGCCGCGGTAGGTATCGGTGTTGAGTACATCGACCTGCAGGCGGCCGCAGCGTAGATCCCGGATTTCATCGAAGCAGAAACGGAAGCACTCGGCCAACGCGAGGTCGAATGCATGGTGTTCACCGTCCTGCAGCAGGAACAGCATTGCCTGGTGGTGTGCACCGACGCTGGGCGCGTTCCACTCGAATTCGGCCTTGCCAGTGTATCGGCCAGTGAAACCGTAGATCATGACTGGCACGGCAGCTCTCCACAGAATCCATGTGCCCGCAGCAGCTCCGCCAGCGATGATGCCGGCCACGCTACCGGCACCACCACATACCTCATATCGTTACCTTGCGCCGGTTGTCATCGCTCACGCGGTCGATCAGCTTGTTGTACGGGTCGAAGCCCGCTTCATCCGGCTTTTCGTCCACCGTTATCGTGATCTTGGGCTCCGCACTGGTGATGTGGTGGCGCTGCAGGTACAGCACTCTCTGGTCGCGTTCCTTGCCTGAAGGCCCGTTGGCGAACACGCCGATCTCGATCCAGTCATCCATCTTCCCGTCGCTTTCCTGGCCCTTGCCATCGGCATACTGCTTGCTGGCATGCAGGTCCAGGGTCACGTCGTAACGACCGTCATCGCGCTTGCGGGCGCTGGCGGCCATCACGCGGTTGTCGTAGAAGCTGATCTTCTCGAACAGGTCAGTGACCAGCTGCTGGCGGTCGGCCGGGGTCTCGGCACGGATGTAGCTCAGCAGTTCGCGTGAGGTGGTGTACGGCGGCTGCTGGTAGCCCTTGTCCTGCAGGAAGCGCTTCAACGCGCGGTTCAGGGCCACTTCGCCGATCTCTTCACGCAGCCGGTAGAACACCAGCGAACCCTTCTGGTAGTGGATGTACTGCTGGTTTTCCACGCGCTCCAGCGGCTGTTCCTCGATGGCCTCGCCGCCGCGGCCGGACAGGTAACCGTCCAGTTCGCGCTTGAGGAACTGACGCATGTGCTGGCGGCCGTACTCCTGCTCCATCACCATCAGTGCCGAATACTGCGACAACGATTCGGACAGCACCGTGGCGCCCTGCACGTTGGCACCGATCACCTGGTGCGCCCACCATTGGTGTGCGATTTCGTGCGCGGTCACGTAGAACACGTAGTCCACCTTGTCCGGGTCACGCAGGTCGGCGATGAAACCGATGGCTTCGGAGTAGGGGATGGTGTTGGCGAACGACTGCGCGAAGCGGGCATAAGCCGGGAACTCGATGATGCGCACCTGGCGATGCTGGTACGGGGTGAAGATCGCCTCGTAGTAGGCCAGCGATTTCTGCACCGCTTCGATCATCCGCTCCACGTTGTAGCCGTGCGCCGGGTCGAAGTAGACCTCGATCGGTATGTCCTTGTACTTTGCCTTGCGCACCTCCCAGCGCGCCGACAGATAGGCGTAGAAGTTCAGCATCGGTCGATCCATGGCATAGTTGAAGCAGCGCCGGCCATTGACCGTGCTCTCATGCTGCAGATAGCCCGGGGCCAGCGCCACCTGGTCCGGTGCCGTGCAGATCGTGGTGCGGAAGTCGAGCCAGTCGGCATCGTTGGCTATGTACGTGTTGGCACGCGCGGCTTCGTCTTCCAGCTTGGGCATGCGCCGCGGCTCACCCAGGTCGCGCTTGCGCCGCTCGTTGCGGTCGGTGATCTCCGCGCCCTCGTTGTAGCCGAACGACGGCAACACGCGGCTGTTGAAGAACGTGCCGTTGTCCACGATGTTGCTCGGCGCCTGGCCGGCGGTGATGCCATTGGGCTTCTGCACCACCCGGAAATGGACACGGCGGCTTTCGCCCGGTTGCAGAGGCTTGTCCAGCCGATAGATGCGATACCCCAGGTCCTTGGCATGGAAGGCCATCGTCTGTCCGCCAAGATCGGCGGCTACCAGCTGTTTGTCATCGCCCATCGAGACATGCAGTTCCGGGATCGGCTGCGCGTGGAGATTGCGGATCGTCCAGTTCGCATCGATCACCATCGACTGCGATTCGGGGGACAGGTCCACGCGGTTGTCCACCGCCACGATGCGGGGCTGCGGCAGGTTGCGGTACTTCGACAGCTCGCGCTCGTAGCGGGCCTGCAGATCCAGCTGCTGGTCCGGAGAAAGGAACTCGTTGCGGATGTTGGTGCTCCAGTACAGCCAGCCCCCCACGCCGACGAACGCCAATGCGGCGACTCCGGCGAAGACCCCGGTCGGGCCGCGCAGGCGGCGGCCGGCCAGGGCCAGGCGCTGGCGCAGGCCCTGGCTGACACCCCGTACCCAGAAGGCCGACGCCAAGCACATCAGCGTCAGCAGGAACAACGCCCAGTAGCCCTGGAACGCCAGTTGCCCGGTCAGGAAGTGGCCGTAGCCGTTCATGTCCGAATAGGGCGCGTTGGGCCAGCTGCCGAAGTTGTACAGGTTCTGCGTGTAGTCGAGCAGGCCGAGCACGCCCTGGCCGATCATCACCACGATCAGCAATGCGTATCCGACGAACTTGTTGTTGGTGAGCACCTGCAGCACCAGCGCCAGGCCCCCCATCAGGATGTAGACCACCGAATCCAGCGCGAGGCTGCGCAGGTACAGCAGCGGCTCCAGATGCGTGTAGCCCTTGGCCAGCTGCACGCCCATCGCGGCCAGCGCGCCGGCGGCCTGGAAGCAGATGATCACGGCCAGCAGTGCGGTGAACTTGGCCAGCAGAGGCACCCAGTTCGGCACCGGCATGGCATCGGTCACTTCATTGATGCGCGCACTGCGTTCCTTCCAGACCAGCTCACCGGCGAAGAACAGCACGATGATCACCAGCAGCCAGCTGAAGGCCCCCTGCAGGCCCATGATCATCTGCGAGGTGACCGGCCAGATCGAGGTGCCGTACAGGGTCTGCCGGAACAGCGCGCTGGGCAGGAAGTTGGCCAGGCCCAGTACCAGCAGCACGATGAACGGCACGCTGCGCAGGACACCGCGTGTATCGAAGCGGACCTGGCGCAGGAACTGCTGCCACGCCGTGCTGGCAGTGAACGCCGGTATCACGCGCGGCAGTGTCGCGCGGGTGGTACGGACCACGCTGGCATCGGCAGCCGGTTGCGCCTGCCTGCGGCCCCAGCGCCGACGGCCACTGCCGCTGCGTTCGGTGCGGAACAGCGCGAAGGTGGCGGCAAACAGCGCGGCAGCCACGCCCAACCACAGGGCGCGATTGGCCAGCAGGTAGCCGGCCAGCTCGGGAACCCCGCTGTTGCGTTCGGCGGTAGACCAGTAGCGGATGGTACGGCCGAGTGCGCGCATGCCCAGCGGTTCGCTCAGCACCGCGATCCACGTATTGTCGATGTCGCGCAGCAGGGCCGCGCTGGCGCCGTACAGGACCAGGTAGGCCACCAGGCCGATGTAGACCCAGAGGATCGAGCGCGTCAGCGCTGCCAGCAGCGACAGCAGCGCGGTGGTGAACAACAGGTTCGGAATGACGATGACTGCGAACGTCCACGCATAGCCCTGCCAGCTGATCGGGCCCATGCGCTCGGGATCGACCCACGGCATGAACGGCGCCAGCCACAGGCCGAATGCGATCAGGATGTAGATCAGCAGCCCGGCCGCCAGGGCGGCAGCGATGCGCCCGGCCAGGTAATCGCGGCGCTTCACCGGGCTGGCGAAGATCAGTTCGGCAGTGCCGAGTTCGAAGTCACGCAACAGCGCGTTGCTGACGAACAGGGCGGTGACCAGCATGCCGAGCAGGGTGAAGATGCCCAGCATCTGTGCGATCACGGTGGGCGCGTTGCTGTGCACGTTGCCGGTGCCGCCACCGATCTGCACGGCGTCGCTGGACGCGGCGGCAAAGGCAAGCAGGGCGAACAGCCCGGCCAGCAGCCACAGCAGCGGGGATCGCAGCTGCTCGCGCAGCTCGAAGCGGAAGAAGTTGAGGATCATGGCGTGCTCCGCTCAGGCTGCGACGCGGCTACGGGCCTGAAGGCGCAGGCGCTGGAAGTACACGTCCTCGAGGTCGGGAGCCACGGCCGCGAAGCCGTCGCCAGGGTCGTTGGCGCTGTGCACGTGGATCACCGGGCGGCCACCGACCAGGCGGGTGGACAGCACCACGTAGCGTGCCTCATGGTCGGCCAGTTCCGAAGGATCAACCTGCTTGCGCCAGACCTGCTGCTGCAGGGCGTCGATGGCATCGGCCGGGCGCCCGGTCAGCAGCACCTGGCCTTTGTTCATGATCGCCATCGTCGGGCACAGATCGGTCACGTCCTCGACGATGTGGGTGGAGAGGATCACCGCCACGTTCTCGCCGATCGCCGCCAACAGGTTGAGGAAGCGGTTGCGCTCTTCCGGGTCGAGGCCGGCGGTGGGTTCATCGACGATCACCAACCGCGGGTCACCCAGCAGCGCCTGGGCAATGCCGAAGCGCTGGCGCATGCCGCCGGAGTAGGTGCCCAGCTTGCGCTTGCGCGCGTCCCACAGGTTCACCTGCTGCAGCAGCCCATCGACCACCTCGCGGCGCTGCGCGCGCTGCGTCAGGCCCTTGAGCACCGCGAAATGCTCCAGCAGGTCCAGCGCGCTGACTTTCGGGTACACGCCGAAATCCTGCGGCAGGTAACCCAGCCGGCGGCGCACCGCATCCTTGTCGCGCAGCACGTCGATCGGCGCCTCGCCTGGAATGCTGAGCGTCGCCGTGCCGCTGTCGGCTTCCTGCAGGGTGGACAGCGTGCGCATCAGCGACGACTTGCCGGCGCCGTTGGGGCCGAGCAGGCCGAACATGCCCCGCGGGATGTCCAGGTTGACGTTGTTGAGGGCATGCACGCCGTTGGCGTACGTCTTGGACAGCGAATCGATCTTCAGCATGCGACGTACACCTTTCCATGGGCGATGTCTGCGCGTTATCCGCGCATCCGCCGCCGTGCGCATCCGCCGTTGGTCATGGGGGAAGAATTCCGCCGTCGCACGTTGAGGCGTGGCGGAAGGCCTGGTGGCGCTTACCGGCGCAGCGACGATTCCCGCACCACCAGCTTCACCGGGATGCTCTGGCTCTGCACCGGCTGCCGGCCGATCAACGCCAGCAGGCGCTCCACCAGCAGCTGGCCGGCCTGCTTGGTGTCCTGCTGGACCGTGGTCAGCGCCGGGGACACCGAGGCCGCCAGCGGGATGTCGTCGAAGCCGGTCACCGCCACGTCCTGCGGCACCCGTAGCCCGGCCTCGCGCAGGGCGCGCATCGCACCGATGGCGATCAGGTCGCTGGCGGCGCAGATCGCATCGATCGGTTCACCGCGTGCCAGCAGCGCCTGGCAGGCTTCCTGGCCCGACGCCTCGGTGGTGATCGCATCGTGCTGCAGTGCCGGTTCGGCGGCCAGGCCGTGGTCCTCCAGGGCCGCGACGTGGCCGCGGTAGCGTTCCTGGAATTCGGGGTAATGGCTGGAGGCATGGCCGAGGAAGGCGATGCGGCGGCAGCCCTGCTGCAGCAGGTGGGTGGTGATGTCATGCCCGCCCTGGAAGTTGTCGCTGCCGATCGACACGCCGGGCTGGCCGGGCAGGGCAGCGCCCCAGCGCACGAAGTGCGTGCCCTGTTCGACCAGCCGCTGCAGGCGGTCGCGCGATTCGTGGTAGTCGCCGTAGCCGAGCAGGATGATGCCGTCGGCCTTGTTGCTGTCCTCGTAATCGGCCTGCCAGTCGGTGGACAGTTGCTGGAACGAGACCAGCAGGTCCTGCCCATGCAGCGCGCAGGCGCGGGTGATCGAGCCCAGCATCGAATGGAAGAACGGATTGATCAGCGAATCGTCGTTGGTCGGGTCTTCGAAGAACAGCAGGGCCAGCGTGCCGGCGTTGCGCAGGCGCAGGCTGGAGGCGTTCTTGTCGACCTTGTAGTTCAGCTCGCGGGCGATGCGCAGGATGCGCTCGCGGGTCTCGGCGTTGACCATCGGGCTGCCGCGCAGGGCCCGCGACACGGTTGGCTGGGAGACCCCGGCCAGGTGGGCGATGTCGAGGGAGGTGGCTTTGCCTTTGATCGTCATGGGAACGCGGGAGGGGACAGGGGGAAGGGTGCCCGGGCATGATGCCATGGGGTGGCTGCCGGCCGTCCTGGCCGTCACTGCTTGTGGCCACGGTCGCGGTCGTGCGACGGTCAACACCATAGCCTGATGGAGCCAAGCGGTGACCTTTCGCCTGTCCCCGGGTGTCCCCGACGATTTCGAGGCGCGGATCCGCATCCTTGCGCCAGAGGAGGGTGGGCGTCGCAGCCCGGCCCGGAACGGTATCCGCTGGGACTTTGCCTACGCCGATGACGCCGGGGCGCCAGAGCTGTTCATGATCTGGCCCGACTTCCGTCACGCCGAGGGCGACAGCTGGGCGACCGAGCTGCCGCTGCCGGTGGGCGAGCCCCTGTTGGCCGGCCTGACCGTGGTCAATGAGGTGCTCAGGGCGGGGCTGTACCGGGAGCGTATCCGGCCCGGCGTGCGCTTCCACTGCCATGAAGGGCCCAGGGTGGTGGCGGTGGGGGAGGTCACACGGGTCACCGGCTTGCTGCTGGATCGCCCCCTGCTTCGTTGAGGTCGGTTCCGACCCGGATCGGCCGGATTCCCGACGGGCCGGGGGCGAAGGGAATGGTAAGATGCCTCGTTCCGATATCCCCCCCATTCGCAACCGCGGGAGGTCCAGCGTATCGGCACCCCGTCGGGTGTGCTATCACTGGTCCAGCCCCGGACAACGGAAGAATCCATCTATGGCGCGCGGCATCAACAAAGTCATCCTGGTCGGCAATCTCGGCAACGACCCGGACGTGAAGTACACCCAGAGCGGCATGGCGATCACCCGCATCAGCCTGGCCACCACCAGCGTCCGCAAGGACAAGGATGGCAACCAGCAGGAGCGCACCGAATGGCACCGCGTGGTGTTCTTCGGCAAGCTCGGCGAGATCGCCGGCGAGTACCTGCGCAAGGGCAGCTCGGTCTACGTCGAAGGCAGCCTGCGCTACGACAAGTACACCGGCCAGGACGGCGTGGAGAAGTACTCCACCGACATCATCGCCGATGAAATGCAGATGCTGGGCGGCCGCGGTGAAGGCGGTGGCGGTGGCGGCAACTACGGCGGCGATCGTCCGCAGCGCCAGCAGGCGCCGCGCCAGGAGTACGGCGGCGGCGGTGGCCAGCGCGGCGGCCAGGGCGGTGGCTATGGCAACCAGGGCGGCAACCAGGGCGGCGGTTACGGCAACCAGGGCGGCAACCAGCGCCCGCAGCCGCAGCAGGCGCCGCCGATGGACGACTTCGCTGACGACGATATTCCGTTCTAGAGAACACTCGCCTGCAGCAGAAAAGAAAGCCCCGCTCATGCGGGGCTTTTCTTTGTCCGCGATTGCTACGGAGTTGTGCCCCGCAGCATTGAATTTTCGTGCACCGCAACTTGCAAGCATCCAATTTCCTCCCCTATGGTGCAATCGATTGCATTGCTGTGGATCGTTGCGTTTGATACCGGTTGGGAGGCCGGAAGGTGGATGTCCATCCATTCGATCAGACCGGCTCCTTCGAGGGGGCTCACGCGGCGCGATGCGCTGCGCATGGCGGTTGCTGGAGGCGTAGCTCTGGGTACTGCGGGAGCGTTGCCTGCATTCGCCACCACTGCACCGCTGAAGGGCAACCTGAAGCAGGCCGTGGCCCGCTGGACCTTCCCGCAACTGTCAGTTGCCCAGCTCTGCGCGACGGTGAAGGACATCGGCTTTGCCGCGATCGACCTGGTCGGCCCCGAAGACTGGCCCACGCTGATGGCCCATGGCGTCTACAGCTCGATGTGCAACGGCGCGGAGCTGGGCCTTACCAAGGGCTTTGCCGGCCGTGAGTTCCATGACCAGCTGGTAGAGCGCTACACGCGGCACATCGATCTGGTGGCCGATGCCGGTTACCGGAATCTCATCTGCTTCTCCGGCAACCGCAACGGTATGGACCCGCATGACGGCATGGCCAATGCCGAGGCTGGCCTCAAGCGCATCCTCGGGCATGCCGAGAAGCGCGGTGTGGTGCTGGTGATGGAGCTGCTCAACTCCAAGGTCGATCACCGCGACTACCTGTGCGACCACTCGGCCTGGGGCGTGGAACTGTGCCAACGGCTCGGCTCGGACAACTTCGGCCTGCTGTACGACATCTACCACATGCAGATCATGGAGGGCGACATCATCGCCACCATCGGCAAGCATCACGCCTGCTTCAAGCACTACCACACCGCAGGCGTGCCTGGCCGGCATGAGATCGGAGACCAGCAGGAGCTGAACTATGCAGCGATCTGCCGCGCGATCCGCGACACCGGTTTCAAGGGGTATCTGGCGCAGGAGTTCACGCCTGCCGCGCCCGATCCCGTTGCCTCATTGCGCGAGGCGATCCGCCTCTGCGACGTCTGAAACGATATCCACCCAGGTGAGAGACCCATGGCAGATAATCACTACGACGCCATTGTTGTTGGCTCGGGAATCAGTGGCGGCTGGGCAGCGAAGGAGCTGACCGAGAAGGGCCTGAAGGTCCTGATGCTGGAACGCGGGCGCAACATCGAGCACGTCAAGGACTACGTCAACGCGATGAAGGAGGCGTGGGATTTCCCGCACCGCAACCGGCCAACGCAGGCAATGAAGGCCGCGTTCCCGGTGCTGATGCGCGACTACGGGCTGGCTGAGAACCTGGAAGGGATGTGGGCCAACGAGCAGGACTCGCCCTACATCGAGACCAAGCGCTTCGACTGGTTCCGTGGCTACCACGTCGGTGGTCGTTCCTTGATGTGGGGGCGGCAGAGCTATCGCTTCTCCGATCTGGATTTCGAGGCCAACCTCAAGGACGGCATCGCCACCGATTGGCCAATCCGCTATGCCGACATCGCGCCGTGGTACGACCATGTAGAGAGGTTCGCCGGCATTGCCGGCACGCGCGAAGGACTGGACGTGTTGCCGGACGGCGAATTCCTGCCGCCGATTCCCTTGAACATCGTCGAGAAGGATGTGGCCGCGCGGATCAAGAAGGCCTTCGGCGGAACACGGCACATGATCCACTCGCGCACTGCCAACATCACCCAGCCGATGCCCGAGCAGGGCCGCGTGAACTGCCAGTACCGCAACAAGTGCATCCTGGGCTGTCCCTTCGGTGCCTATTTCTCGACCCAGTCGGCGACGCTGCCGGCGGCGATGAAGACCGGCAACCTGACCTTGCGGCCGTTCTCGATCGTCAAGGAAGTGCTCTACGACAAGGACCGCAAGCGTGCGCGCGGCGTGGAGGTCATCGACGCCGAAACAGGCCAGACCTACCAGTACACGGCCAAGGTCATCTTCCTCAATGCATCGTCCTTCAACTCGACCTGGCTGCTGATGAATTCGGCGACCGACGTCTGGGACGGGGGGCTGGGCTCTTCGTCGGGTGAGCTCGGGCACAACGTGATGGACCACCATTTCGGTGCGGGCGCCTCGGGCCGGGTCGAGGGCTACGAAGACAAGTACTACTTCGGTCGTCGTCCCTGCGGTTTCTACATTCCGCGGTTCCGCAACGTGGCCGCCGACAAGCGCGGCTACCTGCGCGGGTTCGGTTACCAGGGCGGTGCCAGCCGCACCGGCTGGTCGCGCGAGATCGCCGAGCTGAACATCGGTGCCGACCTGAAGGAGGCGCTGACCGTGCCGGGCGACTGGCGCATCGGCATGACCGGGTTCGGTGAAATGCTGCCGCACCACGACAATGCGATCCGCCTGGACCGCAACCGCAAGGACAAGTGGGGGCTGCCGGTGCTGGCGATGGATGTGTCCATGCGTGCCAACGAACTGGCGATGCGCAAGGACATGGCCGCCGATGCCGCCGAGATGCTGGAGGCGGCCGGGGTCAAGGACGTGAAGATGCACGACAACGACTATGCCCCGGGCAAGGGCATCCATGAGATGGGGACCGCGCGCATGGGACGTGATCGGAAGAGCTCGGTGTTGAATGCACACAACCAGGTCTGGGATGCGCCCAATGTCTATGTGACCGACGGTGCCTGCATGACTTCCAGCGCCTGCGTGAATCCCTCGCTGACGTACATGGCGTTGACCGCGCGTGCCGCCGACCATGCGGTGCGCGAACTGAAAGCGGGGAACCTCTGATGGATCGCCGCGAACTGCTGAAGATGATCGTCGCCGCCACCGGTGCGGCCATGGTTGGCCTGCCGGCGCTGGTGCAAGGGCAGGCGCCGGCCGCGGGGGCGATGCCCGCGTTCACCGATGCCGATATCGGCACGCTGGACGAGATCGCCGAGACCATCCTGCCGCGGACCCGGACGCCAGGCGCGAAGGATGCCGGTGCCGGCCTGTTCATGGCGACGTTCGTCAGCGACTGCTACACCGCCCGTGAGCAGGCGATATTCCGCGCTGGCCTGGCCGACATCGACAAGCGTGCCGGTGGCCGCTTCGTGTCGCTCACGCCGGAAGCGCGCACCGGGTTGCTGCGTACACTGGATGCCGAAGCCAAGGCGCGCAATGCAGACGTGATCGAAACCGGAACGCCCGAAGAGGGCGAAGCGATGCCGCATTACTTCACGATGATCAAGCAGCTGGCCATCTTCGGCTTCTTCACCTCCAAGGTCGGTGCGACCGGGGTGCTGCAATACGTCGCCGTGCCAGGGCGCTACGACGGCGACCTTGCCTACGTTCCCGGTACGCCTGCATGGGGGACCAGCTGATGGGCGACACCCGGATGATCCGCGCTCTGCTGGGCACCGCCGGCCTGCTTGCCGCTGCGACGGCATTCGCACAGGACGGTGCCGATGCTGCGCGTGACCCGAAGAAGACCGAGGTGTGGACGCCGGTGCCTGCGGTGGTGGCCACGCCACCGGGCAAGGCGCCGTCGGACGCCATCGTGCTGTTCGATGGCAAGGATGTTTCGGCCTGGGAGGCGGAGCAGGGAGGGCGTGTACCCTGGAAGGTTGCCGATGGCGCCATGACCGTCGTTCCGGGCAGCAAGGGCATCCGCACCAGGCAACGCTTCTGCGATATCCAGCTGCATGTCGAATGGCGTACCCCCACCGAGACGAAAGGCTTCGACGGCCAGAACCGGGGCAACAGCGGCATCTTCCTGCAGGAACTGTATGAGTTGCAGGTGCTCGACAGCTACAACAACCCGACGTATGCCAACGGCCAGGCGGGTTCGATCTACAAGCAGGCGATGCCGTTGGTGAACGCCTCGCGCGCACCGGGGCAGTGGCAGGCCTACGACATCATCTGGAAGGGACCGCGCTTCTCTCCGGGCGGTGGGCTGCTCTCGCCGGCGCGCATCACGGTGCTGCACAACGGTGTTCTGGTGCAGGACGATACGGCTGTGGCGGGCAGGACTGAGTACATCGGTCCTCCCTCCTACTCACCGCACGGATGTGCGCCGCTCTACCTGCAGGAGCATGACTCCAGGGTCAGCTACCGCAACATCTGGGTGCGCGAACTGTAGCGGCACGCGGCCGGCGTGGTCGCCGGCCGCCTACTTCGCCAGATAGCTGGCGAGGTCGTCGATCTCCTGCTGCGACAGCTGGGCAAAGGGCGGCATCAACCCGCCGCCCTTCCTGATTCTGTCCTTGACCTGGGCGGGCTGAAGCCGCTTGCCGACGTCGGTAAGCGCCGGGAAGGTCGGCGGTACGCCGGCGCGTTCCGCACCGTGGCAGGCAGTGCAGTGCTGGGCGTAGAGTTTCGCGCCAGCGGCGGGATCGTCCTTGGCCCAGGCTGCGGCTGCATGGCTCACGCCGCCCAGGGCTACGGCCACTGCCAGGATCATTTTCATGGGGAACTCCTTCATGCGTCAGTGCCGTGCACGGGCGGGCACGTTGGGCAGGTGTTCACGCAGGTAGTCCGCGCCGGCCTGGATGACCTTGGCCGGATCGCGTGGCTGGTCGTGTTCGACGATGTACCACTGCACGCCAGCGGTGGCGGCGGCCGGCAGGATCGCGTTCCAGTCCAGCACGCCCTGGCCGACCGCAGCGAAACCACCTTCGTCTTCGGCCTGGCCCTTGGGTGCATTGTCCTTGGCGTGTACCGCAAAAACGTGACCGCGGAACTTGCCAAGCGTCACCGCCGGGTCCAGTCCCGCTCGCGCGACCCAGGCCAGGTCCAGTTCGGTCTTCAGATCGGGTCCGGCCGCTGCGAACAGCAGCTCCAGCCCGGTCTGACCGTCGAAGTCGGCCAGCTCGAAATCGTGGTTGTGATAGGCCAGCTGCATGCCCTTGACGCGCACCTGTCTGGCGATCCGGCCCAGCTCCTGGCCCAATGCGGTCCAGCCGGCGGCATCGCGCGGACGGTCCTTCTGGTCCAGGTAGGGCACCACCAGTGTGGTGTTGCCGATCGAGCGGTTGAAGGCCACCACGCCATCGAGGTTGTCGCGCAGCTCGGCCAGCTGCACGTGCGACGAAACCGCCCTGATCGAGTACCGGTCCAGCAGTCGCTTCAGTTCCGGAGCGCTGACGTTCTGCGTTCCGACGGTCTCCACCGCGCGCACGCCCGCGTCGTGGACGATTTTCAGCTGCTGGTCGAGCGAGCCTGCATTGCGCAGGGTGTACATCTGCACCGCGATCGGCTTCTGCGTGGTGGCCGCTTCGTCTGCGAAGGCGGGCAGGGCAGCGAGCAGCAGGATGAGACCTGCACTTCTACGGAAAAGAGCTTTCATCAACAGTTCCTCCCGGGATTCAACCGATGGCGGTCCAGGCGCGTGACCTGGCCGATGCAATGACGCGATCGACGATCCGCGCCGAGCGCAGGCCGTCTTCGAAGGTGGGCAGGCCTTCGAAGCGCTCGCCGTCAACGGCACGATAGGTGTCGGCGACGAACGCTTCGAAGCAGTGGCCGTAGCCCTGGGCATGCCCCGCTGGCAGCGGCGACAACCGGCGCTGTTCGGCACTGCCGGCACCCGGGCCGCGCACGAAGATTTCCTCGCGCTGCTCGGGCCGGCCGATCCACAGCCGCTCGGCATCCTCCTGGTTGAACGCCACGCTCGCATTGGCGCCATCGATCTCGAACCAGAGCCGGTTGTGGCGTCCGGCCGAGACCTGGCTGACCGTCAATGACGCCAGCGTGCCGGCGCCGGTCCTGAACATCGCTGCGGCCACGTCCTCGCTCTCGACCGCCTGCCTTGCGCCGCCTGTCGCCGGCGTGCTGAAGCTCTGGCCAGTGGTGGCGCTGCGCTCGGCGATGACCGTGGCGAACGCCGCGCTCGCTTCGGTGAAGCGTTCGCCACTGACCCATTCCACCAGGTCACACCAGTGCGAGCCGATGTCGGCGAACACGCGCGACGCGCCGCCCAGCGCCGGGTCAACCCGCCAGTTGTTGCTGGCCGGGTCCAGCAGCCAGTCCTGCAGGTAGCTGCCATGGATCAGGTGCAACGGCCCAAGTTCACCCTGCGCGATGCGTGCACGCGCCTCGCGGACCACCGGGTGGTAGCGGTAGACGAAGGGGACGGTGGCAACCAATCCGGTCGAGGCAGCCAGCGCCGCGAGCGCCCGTGCATCGTCCAGCGTCGTCGCCAACGGTTTCTCGCAGATCACGTGCTTGCCGGCTTCCAGCGCGGCCTGCGCCATCGCGCGGTGCAGGTGGTTGGGCGTGCAGATGTGCACGACCTGTACCTGGGGGTCAGCGACGACGTCATTGATATCGCGATAGGCGCGCGGGACATTCCACGCGTGTGCCACCTCGCTCGCGCGCTGTGGCGACGAGGCCAGTACGCCGCGTACCGCGGCGCCCGCCAGCAGTGCCGCGCGGCGATGCACCGCGCCGATCATGCCGGTACCAACGATTGCGATTCCAAGGTGGGGCATCGGCCGGTCTCCTCAGGGTGTGTACGGCGCTGCAGCAGCTGCCGGGCGGTCGCGGAACAACAGCAGGAAGGCGATCAGCACCACCAGTGCAACACCGGCCGGGAACAACCAGATCTGTTGCCAGTCCGGGCCTGCTGCGGTGGTGAAGTGCTCCACAACGGCACCGGACAGGAAGGTGCCGATCAGCATGCCCACGCCGTAGGTGGCCAGGGTGATGAAGCCCTGTGCGCTGCTGCGCGCGGCGGGGCCGGCATGGGCGTCGGTGTAGATCTGGCCGGTGACGAAGAAGAAGTCATAGCAGATGCCGTGCAGCACGATGCCGATCACCAGCAGCGGGAAACCGCCACCGGCATCGCCGAAGGCGAACAGGGCGTAGCGCACCACCCAGGCGGCCATGCCGACCGCCAGCATGGTCTTCACCCCCAGCCGCACGAACAGGAAGGGCATGGCCAGCATCAGCAGCACTTCGGACACCTGGCCCAGCGACTGCAGGCCGGCGGCGCCCTGCACGCCCAGGTCGTTGAGATACGGATTGGTGAAGTTGTAGTAGAACGACAGCGGAATGCAGATGGCGATGGAAGCCAGGAAGAACACCAGGTAGGCACGCGATTTCAGCAGCCGCAACGAATCCAGCCCCAGGATCTGTCCCAGCCCGGCCTCGCGCTGCTGCGCCAGTGGTGGCGTGTGCGGCAGGGTGAACGCATACAGGCCCAGCACCAGCGATGCCGCAGCCGCCATCCGGAACGTCAGTTCAAGCCGATGCGCCTGTTCCCAGCCCAGCCAGCCGATCAGCACGCCTGCGACGATCCAGCCGACGCTGCCGGCCACGCGTACCAGCGGGAACTGCTTCTCCGGCGATTGCATGTGCCGCATCGCCACGCTGTTGGCCAGGGCCAGCGTCGGCATGAACAGCAGCATGTAGCCCATGACGCACGCGGAAAACACGCTGAAACTGGTGGCGGTGGAAGCCAGCCACATCAGCACCGCGCCAGCCAGGTGCAGTACTGCCAGGATGCGCTGCGCCGCGAAATAGCGGTCCGCGATCAGGCCGACCAGGAAGGGTGCGACGATGGCGCCGATGGACTGGCTGAGGAACGCGGTTGCCACTTGGCTCGCGCTGGCCTGCAAGGGGCCCTGCACAAGGTACGTCCCCAGGGTGACGAACCACGCCCCCCAGATGAAGAACTGCAGAAACATCATCGCGCCCAGGCGCGACATCGCGTGCGTCATGGCTTGCCCTCCCGGGGCGGAAATGGTTCAGATTCCCAGCATGCGGTGAAGTGATTCCAGATCCGTGCCGCTCCCGGCAAAATCGTCGAAGGCGCGTTCGGTTACATGGATGATGTGATCGCGGATGAAGGCGGCGCCCTCGCGTGCACCGTCTTCCGGGTGCTTCAGGCAGCACTCCCATTCCAGTACCGCCCAGCCCGGGAAGTCGTACTGCGCGAATCTGGAGAAGATCGCCTTGAAGTCGATCTGGCCATCACCGAGTGAACGGAACCGGCCCGGGCGATCGATCCAGTCCTGGTAGCCGCCATACACGCCGCTGCGCGCGCTGGGCCGGTACTCCGCGTCCTTCACGTGGAAGACGCCGATGCGCGCGTGGTAGCGATCGATGAAACCGAGGTAGTCCATCTGCTGCAGCAGCAGGTGGCTGGGGTCGTACAGGATCTTCGCGCGCGGGTGGTGATCGACCACGTCAAGGAAGCGCTCGAAGGTTGCGCCATCGTGCAGGTCCTCGCCCGGGTGGAGCTCGAAGCACAGGTCCACGCCACAGGTGTCGAAGACATCCAGGATCGGTCGCCAGCGGCGGCCGAGTTCGGCGAAGGCTTCTTCCACCAGGCCCGGCGGGCGCTGCGGCCACGGATAGAAATAGGGCCAGGCCAGTGCGCCGGAGAAGGTGGCATGCGCGGCCAGCCCCAGGCGCTGGCTGGCCTGAGCCGCCAGCCGCAGCTGCTCCACCGCCCACGCCTGGCGCGCCGGCGGGTTGCCGCGCACGTTCGCCGGTGCGAATCCGTCGAACAGGCTGTCGTAGGCAGGATGGACCGCGACCAGCTGCCCCTGCAGATGGGTAGACAATTCGGTGATCTGAAGGCCGTAACCGGCCAGCATGCCGGCAATATCGTCGCAGTACGCCTGGCTGCGTGCCGCCTCGGCCAGATCGAACAGGCGGGGTGCGGAGGTGGGAACTTGTACGCCAGAATAGCCCAGGCCCGCGGCCCATCCGGCCAGCGTGTCCAGCCGATCAAAAGGAGCTGTGTCGCCGATGAACTGCGCCAGGAACAGCGCTGGACCCTTGAGCGTCTTCAACGTGATTCGCCCTCGATGCAATCGATTGCATTATCCTAGCAGGGGCGCACGCAGGACCTGTTGTGCACTGCACAGCGGACGGGAGAACTAACGCCATGGCCACCATCTACGACATCGCAAAGCACGTCGGCGTCTCCGCCGGCACGGTGTCGCGGGCACTGTCCCGGCCGGACAAGGTCCTGCCGGCCACCCGTGCGCGCATCGAGCAGGCGGCCGCCGCGCTGGGCTATGTGCCCAACACGGTGGCGCGCACGCTCAAGACCCACCGCAGCGGCAAGATCCTGGTCACCGTCCCGGACATTGCCAATCCGTTCTTCGCCCAGATCCTGCAGGGCGCGGAGGACGCAGCGCAGGCGGTCGGCTACGCGGTCCTGCTGGGGGATACCCAGCATCAACCGGACCGCGAGGAGCGCTACGCGCAGATGCTCCGGCGCAACGAGGCCGACGGCATGATCGTGCTGGGGCATCGCCTGCCACCTACGGCGCGTGACATCGTTGAGCAACGCGGTTCCGCCGCACCGGTGGTCAACGGCTGTGAATTCGATCCCGCACTGGGGATTCCCAGCGTCCACATCGACAATGCCGCCGCCGCGCGCACGGTGATGGAACACCTGTATGGACTGGGACACGAACGGATCGCGGTGGTGGGAGGCCCCCCCGACAATCCGCTGCACCAGCAACGGATGGAAGGGGTCCGGGCGGCGGGCAAGGCGCGCGGGCGCCTGCGCCAGCTGAACATCATGCCGGGTGACTTTTCGGTGGAGTCCGGCCATGCAGCTGCGATGTCGATGTTGGCCGTCGCGCCGGTGCCGACTGCGGTCTTCTGTTTCAGCGACCAGATGGCGCTGGGCACTCTCGCTGCCTGCCGGGAGCTGGGCATCCGCGTGCCGGAGGACCTGTCCATCGTCGGCTTTGACGACCTGGCCTCCTCGCGCTACCTCACGCCGCCGCTGACGACGATCAGGCAGCCGATGCGGCAGATTGGCGAGCGCGCGGTCAACCTGCTGCTCGCCATCATCGAACAGGTCGATGTGCCGCTGCAGCAGACGCTGGAGTTCAGCTTCATGCTGCGCGGTTCCACGGCGGCCCCCAGGGGCGGGTGAAAACCGCGCCACGGGGCGCCGCCTTGATCCCGAATTGACGCGAACCTGTCAGACTCACCGGCAGCCAGCCCGGCAAGGGCCGTAGCAGCAGGTGCGATCGCGCAGGAGGGGGCAATGCCATTCTTCACCGATTCGGCGGAAGGCGCGGTCGAAGGCATTGGCGCGGCACGTCGCATCGGCTGGATGCGTTTTGTCGGCAATGGACTGGGGGCGATCCCCATCGCGTCGATCATCCTCGAACGGCAGAATGGCGGATGGGCGTGGGTCCTGCTGCTGCTCAACGCGCTGGCGTGGCCCGCGCTGGCGCTGCTGCTGACCCGGCGCTCCCGCCAGCCGGCGCGCGTCCAGTTCCGCTGCATGGTGGCCGATTCCCTGTTCGGCGGCGGCTGGATCGCATTCATGGCGCTCAGTGCCGTGCCCAGCGCGCTGTTTGCCGCGCTGCTGGTGGCCGACAAGATCGCAGCCGGTGGCGTGCGCCTGGCGACGCGCGCCACGTTGGCGCTGCTGCTGGGCTTCGCACTCACCTGGTGGGCGCTCGGCTTCCCAATCCAGCCGGTGACCTCGCAACGCACGATCATGCTGAGCATCCCGTTCCTGTTCGTGTATGGCATCGGGCTGAGCATTCTCAGCTGGCAGCTGGCCCGTCGGGTGAAATCGCAGAACCGCCAGTTGAAGCGGCTGAGCCGGATGGACCCGCTGGTGGAGCTGGCCAACCGCGGCTTTCTGATCGTCCGCGCGCAGCAGGCACTGGACAAGGCGCAGGGTCAGGGTGGTTTCGCCTGCCTGCTGATGCTTGATGTGGATGACTTCAAGCGCATCAATGACTCGCATGGTCATCGTGCCGGGGACGAAGTGCTGCGCCATATCGCGTCCACCTTGCGCGCCTTCGCCCGGCCCGGTGATACCCCTGCGCGGCTGGGAGGCGACGAGTTCGTGGTGCTGCTGCACGACTGTGCGCCCATCGATGCGATGCAGGTGGCCGAGCGGGTCCGCCTGCACCTGCTGGAAGCAGCACGGCAGGCAACACCGGGCATCGAGTTCAGCGTCAGCATCGGCATCGCGGCAACGCCGCGCGGTGGCAGCGTCGAGGACTGGCTGGCACTGGCCGACCGTGCGCTCTACCACGCCAAGCGCCAGGGCAAGAACAACGCCAGCTATGGCGAATAGTGGGCCGGGGGCGGTGGGCATACCGCAGAACGAGGGCGTAGCGCTCGTCCATGCTGTACCCGGAATCATCGCCACCAATCCTCTACCATGGGCCACCCCGCCCGGACGCACCGCCCATGCAAGACGCCCTCGTTGCACAGCCCAAGCCCCCCGTTGCGCGGATCGCGGCGTGGTTGATGATGCTGCTGGGCATGTGGCTGGCGTTGAAGCTGGGCCTGGTGGTGACCCTGCTGTCGGGGCTGCTGGTGTTCCAGCTGACCCACGTGCTGGCCTCCACCGTGGAAGGCAAGCTGCCGCCGGGACGAGCGCGGGCGATCGCGGTGATCGTATTGTCGGCCATCATCATCAGCGCGCTGGTATTGGCCGGCATCGGCGTGGCCTCGTTCTTCCGCAATGAGACCGGCGGCCCGGACGCGCTGCTGGCGCGCCTGATGGAGATCCTCAATACCTCGCGGCACCAGGTGCCGGCGCTGCTGCAACCCTACATTCCCGAAGACATGCCGGCGCTGCGCGCGGCGCTGAACGACTGGGCCGCCGAGCACCAGCGCCAGCTGGGCGTGGCCGGTACCTCGGTGGTGCAGGTGGGCGTGCGCGTGCTGATCGGCATGGTGCTGGGGGCGATGATCGCGCTGTACGACGAATTTCCCGTGCCCAAGATGGGGCCGTTGGCGCAGGAGCTGATCGGGCGCACCAGCCGCCTGGCCACCGCATTCCGCCAGGTGGTGTTCGCACAGGTGAAGATCTCGCTGCTCAACACCGTGTTCACCGCGATCTTCCTGCTGGGCGTGCTGCCGCTGTTCGGTGTGCACCTGCCGCTGTCCAAGACCCTGGTGTTGATTACCTTCGTCGCCGGCCTGCTGCCGGTGGTGGGCAACATCATTTCCAACACGATCATCACCATCGTTGCGCTGTCTGTCTCGTTCTACGTGGCAGTGGCGGCGCTGCTGTACCTGATCGTGATCCACAAGTTGGAGTACTTCCTCAATGCGCGCATCGTCGGCGGTGAAATCCAGGCCCGCGCCTGGGAGCTGCTGCTGGCCATGCTGGTGATGGAGGCGGCGTTCGGCCTGCCCGGCCTGGTGGCGGCGCCGGTGTTCTATGCCTACGTGAAGCGCGAACTGGTCGACCAGCGCTGGATCTGACCCGGCGAAACCTGTCGCATCTGATCGGCTGGCGTCGGGGCGCCGGCATTGTCGGCGCGTTCGCGCGCGCTGCGCTATATCGCCCGTCGCGGATCGGGCGGCACTGGCTTGGCGCCGCCGGAGCCGGTCGCTACAGTGAGCCGCACTTCAGGGGAATTCTGCATGGCCGGCAAGGTATCGCCCATCAGGTTGCGGACCTGGGTCTGGATCCTGGCTGGGCTGTTTGTCGTGTGCACGTTGCCGTTGATGGCCATCGCCCTGGTCCAGGGAACACTGCGCTACACCGACGCCGAAGGCAACCTGGCCAGCCTGCGGCAGCTGCGGCAGACCTTCGATCTTGCCAACCTGGCTTCGGCCGAGCGAGGCCCGGCCAACAGCCTGCTGGGGGCTGACCCGGCCGATGCCGCCGAACAGGCACGGCTGGCTGCGCAGCTGGCGGCCGCGCGCAAGCGGGTCGACACCGCCCTGCTGCAGCTGGACACCGTGTTCAAGGATGACCCGGGCGTGTACGACGAGCATTGCCTGCTGGCCAGCGCGCAGCGTCGCCTGAAGTCGGCGCGGGCTGCGGTCGATCATGTCGCGGCGCAACCGCATGACGCACGCCGTGTGGAGGAGGTGGAGCGTGCGATCAGCGGCATGTTCGCGGTGGTTGATCGCCTGCATCTGCTGACCTCGGCGCAGATCAACGCGCTGGTCAGTGCCGACCGTGAGGCGGCGATTCCGGCAATGCAGGGCCAGCTGTTGTTCGATCTTCGCGAGCATGGTGGCCGCCTGGCCTCGAACGTGATGGCGCCGGTGGCGGTACCGGGGCGTGGCGCGAGGAACAGGTGCGCGCTGCGCTGCAGACCGAGGGCCGCCTGCTGGAGCTGTGGCGGTTGGCGAGCAGCCACGAGTCGGTGTTCCGCAGCGACCCGGAATTGTCCTGGCACTGGGACATGGCGCGGCGGCAGCTCTTCGGTGAGTCACTGCCGATGATCGAGCAGCTGATCGAGGATGGCCGCCGTGGCGTGCCGCCGTCGTGGACCGCCGCCGCGTTCACCAATCGCTACGTGCCGACCCTGCAGTCACTGGAGGCGCTGCGCGATGGCTACCTGAGCGTGTCCATCGCCCGCTTCGAACGTAGTCGCAACCGTGAGGCCATGCGCCTGGCCGTGCTGGTGGCGACCGCGCTGGGCACGCTGGTGGTGCTGGGCATGGCCCTGCGCATTGCCCACCTGCAGATCCTGCAGCCACTGCTGCAGGCGCAGCAGCAGGTGATCCAGCTTGCCTCGGATACCCCCGGTCCGGAGGAGAATGTCACCCACCCGCTGGCCGAGATGCAGCGCCTGTTCGATGCCATCGAAGTGCTGCGCGAGAAATCGCGCGAGCGTTCGACGTTGACCAGCGAGCTGCGCCAGCTGGCCGGTACCGACCAACTGACCGGGCTGTTGAATCGGCGCGCGCTGGATGAGGTGGTGCAGCGGAGACATGCGGGGGGCGAGGCAAGCGCCGTGGTGATCCTGCTGGACGTGGATCGCTTCAAGGCCATCAACGATGGCCATGGCCATGAAGCCGGCGACGAAGTGCTGGTGCAGGTGGCGCAGTTGCTGCGACACCACCTGCGGCGCAGCGACAACATTGCCCGCTATGGTGGCGAGGAGTTCCTGGTGCTGCTGGCCGACGGTGATCTGGCCGGCGGGCGCCAGCTGGCTGAATCATTGCGATTGGCGCTTCAGCAGATGGACATCGCGCTGGCCGGGGGCATCGTGCTGCGCGTGACCGCCAGTTTCGGGGTGGCCAGGGGCGGCACCGATGCGCTGGGCTGGCGCAGCCTGCTGCGTGCCGCCGATGCGGCCATGTACCAGGCCAAGGCACAGGGGCGTGACCGGGTACGGGTGGCGGGGGACGGTCGCATCACGCGCTGATGGCACGCGTCAGCCAATGCGTGCATGCACCCGTCGCAGCGTCTGCAGGATCGCCCGACGCGCGATGGGGCGTGCAGCTGCTGCAAGCGCAGGTGGTGTGGTGAGCAGCGCGTCACGCACGCGCCACGCGCCCTATCTCGTTTTCTGTGAAGAAGTCGCCATGGACCTTCCACGCTTCGGTCACCGCTCTGCGCAGACGCTGGGATTCCACTTGATGAAGGACGACACCATGACCCAGCTCACCCTGCCCGAACTGGCCAGGAAGATGGCCGACATCGATTTCACCATGCTGCAGACCCGCGCCGGCGGAGAAATTGCCGGTCGTCCGATGAGCAACAACGGTGACGTGGACTACGACGGTGACAGCTGGTTCTTCACCACGGAAGACACCGACATGGTGCACGAGATTGAGGCTGACCCCGCCGTTGCGCTGGGTTTTTCCGGCAGCAAGTCGCTGCTGGGCAAGCCGCCGTTGTTCGTGCACGTGCAGGGAAGGGCGGCGCTGGTGCGCGATCGCGCTGTGATGCGCGAGCACTGGGTGAAGGATCTTGAGCGCTGGTTCGAGCAGGGCGTGGATACACCGGGGCTGGTGCTGATTCACGTGCGCGCCAGCCGCATCCACTATTGGGATGGCGAGGACCAGGGCGAAATGGCCGTCTGACCCGGCAGCGGGAGGCTGGCGGCCATCGCGGCCATTGCGCGGCGCGCCAGGCCTTTGCCATCCTCCCCGCTGTTTTCCGTAGCGTGGAATCCCGATGCGTCCTGCGTTCTTCTGGCTGGCTTTGGCCCTGCTGCCCACACTGGTGGTGGCGCAACCCGCGCGTGCGCCCAAGGCCAAGGCCCCGGCGCAGGATCCCTTCAGCGAGCTGTTCGATACCGCCTGCATGCAGCACATCGGGGCCCCGGCGCGGTTGCAGTCGCTGATGGAATCCAATGGGCTGTCGCCGCTGCAGCCGGCCGAAGCCGCCACGCTGTTGCAGGGGCAATCGGGCGTGGCGTGGATGGTGCCGCTGGTCAGTGGCCGCTATGCGGTGAGCTGGGCTGACGATGGAACGTGTACGGTCTACGCCGAGAAGGCCGACGCGGCGGTGGTGCAGAAGGGGTTTGCCCGGTTGGTGCAGGCCGCACCGAAGCCGTTGCAGGTACGGTCGCTGCCAGGGCGTGGGCCACTGTCGGCCGATCAGGTGGCCATCCAGTACGGCTGGGCTACGCCGGGGCAGGGCAAACTGCAGGTGCGCTTCCGCCTGGTCACGCGGCAGGCGGCCGAAGCCGGGGTGCAGGCCATGGCCTCGGCCGCCCCTGGCGAAGCGATGCAGGCACAGGGCGCACCTGGGCCCTGACAGGGGCGACGCTCGCGATTCAGCCTTCCACGCGGCATGTGATATATCGTTTATCGATAAATCCACCCCGGGGCGGCGAGGCCACCCCAATGCCGGAGGCCGCTTGACCGCTCGTCCCGCCCGCGCCAGACCCGCGCGAGGCTTGTTCACCCTGGCCCTGGCGGCCGTACAGGCCGTCAGGGCGATGTGCTGGCTGGGCATCCTGGCCGCGCTGCTGGCCGTGCCGCTGGTCGCCCACGACCGCCGCTGGCTGCTCGACAGCGTGCATGACGCTGCGGCTGTCGCCGCGCATGGCAATGACCTGTTCCTGCATTTCTGCCTGGGCCTGGGCGCGATCGTCGCGCTGCTGGTGCTGTGCCTGATGTTCCTGCGCCACCTGCTGCGGCTGCTGAAGTCGGCGGCGCGCGAGCGGCCGTTCACCCACGCCAACGCACAGCGCCTGCAGCGCATGGCCTGGCTGATGCTGGCGATGGAGCTGCTGTCGATCCTGATCGGCGCCTACGCGGCCTGGATGGGCCCGGATTTCACCTGGATGGAGGTCGGCGGTGGCATGTCGATCACTGGCTTGGTGGCCGTGCTGATGCTGTTCGTGCTGGCGCGCGTCTTCGCCGTGGGTGCAGCGATGCGCGATGACCTCGACGGTGTCATCTGATGGCAATCGTCATTACCCTGGACCGCATGCTGCAGGAAAGGGGCATGACCCTGTCCGAGCTGGCCGGGCGCATCGACATCACCCTGGCCAACCTGTCGATCCTGAAGACCGGCAAGGCGCGCGCCATCCGCTTTTCCACCCTTGATGCGATCTGCCGCGAGCTGCAGTGCACGCCCGGTGACCTGCTCGGGCACGACCCGGCGCAGGCACAGGACGCTGACTGAGCGGTCGCTCTTTTCCCTTGCATACTGACGAAACGGACCTGAAATGGAATGGTTGGCTGACCCCTCGATCTGGATGGGCCTTGCAACCCTGGTCGTGCTGGAGATCGTTCTCGGCATCGACAACCTGGTGTTCATCGCGATCCTTGCCGACAAGCTACCGCCGCACCAGCGCGACCGCGCGCGGGTGATCGGCCTGGCGCTGGCCTTGCTGATGCGGCTGGTGCTGTTGGCCGCACTGGCCTGGATCATGAAACTGACCGAGCCGCTGCTGACGCTGTTCGACCACAGCTTCTCCGGGCGTGACCTGATCCTGTTGGGCGGTGGCCTGTTCCTGCTGTTCAAGGGCACCATGGAGCTGCACGAACGGCTGGAAGGCCGCGAACACCACGAGGATGGCAAGAAGGTCTACGCCAGCTTCGCAATGGTGGTGGCACAGATCGTGGTGCTCGACGCGGTGTTCTCGCTGGACTCGGTGATCACCGCGGTGGGCATGGTCGACAACCTGGGCGTGATGTATGCCGCCGTGACCATCGCGATGGCGCTGATGCTGTTGGCCAGCAAGCCGCTGACGCGCTTCGTCAACAAGCATCCCACGGTGGTGGTGCTGTGCCTGGGCTTCCTGCTGATGATCGGTTTCAGCCTGGTGGCCGAAGGACTGGGCTACAAGATCCCCAAGGGCTACCTGTACGCGGCGATCGCCTTCTCGATCCTGGTCGAGGCGTTCAACCAGTGGGTGCGTTTCAACCGCGAGCGCAACGAGCGCCGCCTGCCGTTCCGCCAGCGCACCGCCGATGCCGTGCTGCGCATGCTGGGCGCGCGCCCGGCCAATGGTCACGACGATGAAGGGGGGGACGGGCAGGTGGACGCTGAAGAGCGCTTGCAGCCGGCCGAACACGAGATGATCCGCAGCGTGCTGGGCCTGGCCGATCGCCCGGTGTCGAGCGTGATGACGGTGCGTGCCGACGTGCAGTGGATCGACCTGGCGCGTGGGCAGGAGGATGTGGTGGCACGCCTGGTGGCGTCGCCGCACACCCGCCTGCTGGTGGGTGAGGGTGACTTGGACAGCCTGCGTGGCGTGGTGCAGAGCCGCGACCTGCTGGCCGACCTGCTGCAGGGGAGGCCGCTGCAGTTGGAGGGCAACCTGCGCGAGCCGCAGTACGTGCTGTCCAGTGCCAGCGCGCTGCAGGCGCTGGAACTGATCCGCCAGCACCCGGTGCCGTTGGCGGTGGCGGTGGACGAGTACGGCAGCGTGGAAGGCCTGGTGACCGCCAACGACCTGCTGGCGGCCATTGCCGGTGACCTGGTCGATACCCAGGACGAGCGCTATGGCGTGGTCGCGCAGGGCGAGGACCAATGGGAGGCCGACGGTGCGCTGACTCTGGACGACCTGCAGCGGCTGGCCGGCGTATCGCTGCCGCGCAGTGCCGACTACATGACCATCTCCGGGCTGGTGCTGGAGCAGTTGGGTCGGCTGCCGGACATCGGCGATGTGCTGGAGGTGGCCGGCGTGCGCATCACTGTGCTTGCGATGGAGAAGCGCCGCATTGCCCGCCTGCGGTTGGAGCGTCTGGGGCATCCGTAGCGTCGAGCCATGCTTGACGGCTTCCTGAGTAGCCGAGCATGGGCTCGGCGCTACACAACGCCGCGCGCAGCCGTCACCATGGCGGCCCCCACTTTCCCTCCCGGATGGTTGCAGTGCTGAGTACGATCGGTTTGTTGATGGGCCTGTATGTGGCCTGGCGCCTGTTCTGGCCGCTGCGCATGCCCCCCTGGCAGAAGGTCGTACTGTCGCTGCTGCTGGTGGGCGTAGCCGTGCAGCTGCGTATCGTGGCGACCTTCTGGGGCACGATGGCGTCGCCGGAAATTCCGAAAATGGCGATCGCCGCGCTGGCTACCGGCTCCACGGCGGTGTTGCTGTTGGCGTTGCTGATGCTGGCGATGGATGCGGGCCTGCTCGCGTCCCGCCTGCTGCGCTGGCCACGTGCGGTAGCCGCATTGCGCACGCGGCGCTTGCGGCCGGCGGCCGGCGTGCTGGCGCTGCTGGTCAGTGGTTATGGTGTCAGCCAGGGCATGGCGGTGCCTCATGCCCGGCAGATCGAGGTGAGCATTGCCGGGCTGCCAGCGGCGTTCGACGGCTATCGCGTGCTGCAGCTGACCGACATCCATGCCAGCCGTCTGCTGACCGGCGACTGGGTGCGTAGAGTGGTGGCCGAGAGCAACGCGCTGAAGCCGGACCTGATCGTGATCACCGGCGATCTGATCGATGGCAGCGTCGAGGCCCGTCGCGACGACGCGCGTCCGTTGGCCGATCTGCAGGCGCCGGACGGCGTCATTGCCATCACCGGCAACCACGAGTACTACGCGCAGTACCAGGCATGGATGCAGGCGTTCCGCGCGCTGCACATGCAGGTGCTGGAGAACAGCCACCTGCAGGTGCGACGCGGTGATGCGGCGCTGACCATCGCTGGTGTCACCGACCCGGTGGCGGCGCGTTATGGCCTGCCGCTGCCGGATCTGGACGCCGCCTTGGCCGGCGCCGATCCCACCGCGCCCGTGATCCTGCTCGATCACCGCCCGCGTAATGCACGCTCGGCAGCAGCGCGCGGCGTCAAACTGCAGCTGTCCGGGCATACCCACGGCGGGCAGATCATCGGCATGGACCAATTGGTGAAGCGGGCCAATGGTGGCTTCGTCTCCGGCCGCTACGACGTGGATGGGATGACCCTGTACGTGAGCAATGGCGCTGGCCTGTGGGCCGGATTCCCCGCGCGCATCGGGGTGTCCTCGGAAATCACCCTGATCACGCTGCGCCGCGCCCCGTGACCTGAAGTGGGGCATATCCCTTTCCGCAGGGAATTCGCTGCCTATCGTGCTGGGATCCCTCTGTAGAGCCGAGCCCATGCTCGGCTGAGCCAGGGGCAGCCGAGCATGGGCTCGGCTCTACAGGTAACCGCCTCCTCAAGAACTCCGCAGCGGTGGCCGCGCATGCGCATTGCGCCGCAGCGACTGCGCCCGCTTGGCGATCGCACGCACCACGACAGCGGTGAAGAGCAACGCGGAGGGTGCCGCGTACCAGAAGTTGCCGGGCACGCGCTTGAAGTACGAATAGGTGAACACTGCGGCGATGATCCACATGCCGGTCACGTGCAGGCGACGCCACACGGTGGGGCCCATGCGGCGGGCGATGCCACGATGCGAGGTGATGGCCAGGGCGAGGATGGCTACATAGCCGATCGTGCCCGGCAGGTTGGCCAGGGCCGAGCGTGCCGGCCAGAACGCGGGGTTGAGGATGCCGAAGGCGGTGATCGCCACCGCATGCAGCAGGTGCGAGAACGCGAATGACAGGCCGATGATGCGCCGCTCGCGCAACATGTGCTGGGTGAACGGGCCGGGCAGCAGGCTGGCGAACGACGATGCGGTGAACGCTGCCAGGAACAGCAGGAACGATGTGCGGGCAGTGACCCGGATCGCGGCTCGGCTGCCTTCGGCTGCATCGGGATACAGGGCGAAGGCCGCCAGCGCGACGGCGATCAGGACCACAGCCATGGTCACGAAAAGGCGCCAGCCGTGCAGGAAAGAAGTGTTGGAAGCAGCCATGATCAAACCTCGAATCAGACAGGGGTAGTGCCGGCCGCTGGCCGGCAGTCGCAGAACCCGGCCAGCGTGACCAGCACGCCGGCCGCGCATAGTTCGCCCAGCAAGGGCGTGGCCACCACGCGCAGTTCGTCGGCGGCCACGCCATGCGCATCGGCCAGTGCGTTCAGCGCGTCATCCACGTGGGTACCGTCATCAGCGAAGGCCGACAGCAGCGCATACGCCAGTGGTGCCAGT
This sequence comes from Stenotrophomonas sp. GD03958, assembly GCF_029839005.1. NCBI lineage: Bacteria > Pseudomonadati > Pseudomonadota > Gammaproteobacteria > Lysobacterales > Lysobacteraceae > Stenotrophomonas > Stenotrophomonas sp. GD03958. The sequence goes on from NZ_JAOBZT010000020.1 coordinate 41,246, forward strand.
TCCTCGACCTGCAGCTGGTAGTCCGCCAGGCGGCGCAGCAGCAGAAGCGTCGGCTCGCTGGCGGCGGCATCGTCCAGCGCGGCGTCCTCATGCACCGGCCACCGGTAGCCCAGTACCCGCACCAGCGGCGACAGCGCCAGCACATCGCTGCCCGCCGGCATGGACTGCAATGAATGCCCGGCATCACGTGCCTCGATGTGCAGCGTCTGCTGCGTGCTTTCGTAATGCGCCAGTTCCGCTGCCCAGCCCGGCAGCGCCAGCGTGTCCTGCCCCGCCAGCCAGGCCGCGAACTCGCCCGCGATCCGTGGGAACAACGGCGTGCGGCAGGCGTGCCTCGCGTAGTAGTGCTCGACGGTGTTGCGCCAGCAGGCATCGCCCAGCTGCGACTTCAGCCGCGGCAGGCTGCCCGCCAGCAGGCTGTCCAGACTGTCAATGCACAGGCGGCGGTAGACCGCCATCCGCCGCGCCTCGATGCCATCGGGTGCGGTCTTTGCAGGGTCGCGCACATGATCGGCCCAGCGCCGTTGCACGATGGCCAGCGACTCAGCCATGGGCCACCTCCTGCCAACGTGCCTCAACCTGCGCCTGGCGGATCTGCCCGACCTCGGCCAGCAATTCGGCAAGCGGGGGGAAGTTGAAGTCGCGTTCGAGCAGCGTGGGGCGCACGCCCACCCGCATGTAGGCCTCGCGCAACAGCGCCCAGACCACGCCTTTCACCGGCGCCCCATGGGTATCGATCTTGAAGCCGTCGTCTTCATCGAAGTGGCCCGCTACGTGCAGCGAGGCGACACGGTGGGACGGCACGCGAGCCAGGAATTCGAAGGCGTCGTAACCGTTGTTGCAGGCATTGACGAAGACGTTGTTGACGTCCAGCAGGAGGTCGCAGTCGGCTTCGGCGAGCACGGCGTTGATGAAGTCGATCTCGCTCATGTCCGCGCCGGCAACGGCGTAGTAGGAAATGTTCTCCACGGCGATGCGTCGGCCCAGCATGTCCTGCACCTGGGCGATACGGCCGGCGACATGGTGAACGGCCTCGGCGGTGAACGGCAGTGGCAGCAGGTCGTAGACATGGCCACCGGCGGCGCAGTAGCTCAGGTGTTCGCTGTACAGCTGTACCTGGTGCAGGTCGAGGAAGGCACGGGTCTGTGCCAGCAGGGTGCGGTCCAGCGGATCAGGACCGCCCAGCGACAGCGACAGGCCGTGGCAGGTCAAGGGGTGGCGCTCGCTGAGTTGGCGCAGCGCGGCGCCGTGTGCACCGCCGACGCCGATCCAGTTGTCGGGGGAAACTTCGAGGAAGTCGATGGCACTGGCCGGCATTGCCAGCAGTTCATCGATCAGTCCACGACGCAGGCCAAGACCGGCGGCATTGGAGGGCAGGGGCAGGGACATGGCGGATGCTCCAGAAGGAGGGCGCCGCCCTGGAGGCGGCGCCGGGTGAACGTCGATCAATCGGCAACGCGGGAGAACAGGCCCTTCGGCATCGGCTTGCCGTTGGCGGTGTAGACGCTGCGCAGGTAGTCGTGCGCTTCCTGCTCGCTGATGTAACCGTCGTGGTCGGTGTCGATGCGGTCGAACTCGGCGGCACGCTTGGCGGCCACAGCGTTGAATTCGGCACGCGAGACCTTGCCGTCGTGGTCGCGATCAGTGCGGGCAAACGAGGCGTCGCCGCACTTGCCTTCGCCACACTGGCCCTCGGCCACCTTGGCCTTGCCGGCGGGCTTGCTGGAGGCGGTCTTGTTGGCCCCGCACTTGCCTTCACCGCACTTGCCTTCGGCGGCGGCGCTCATGGCCACCGCGCTGATCGCCAGCGGCTGGATCGCCGCGGCCTGGCCGGCCAGCAGCAGGCCACCGGCCAGGGCGATGCCGATGGCACCGATGCGCGGCAGGCGAGAGGAAGAGGTGTTCTTGGTCGAGATGGACATGGTGGTGACTCCTTGGGAAAGCACGCGGGGCGTGCGGGATGGACGCCGCCGAAGAGGCGACGGAAAGCGAAACGCGCGGGAACAGGGGAGTCGGCTCAGGCGGCGCGGCGACAGCGCAGCAGATGGCCCAGCAGCAGCACACCGCCGAGCAGGGCACCGCCGAAGCCGATGCCGGGCAACAGCGCGGCAACCGGCAGCAGCAGGGCGATCAGGCTGACGCCCCAACCCAGGCCGTCATTGCCTGCCGTGGCACGGCCGGGGCCGGCCAGCAGCCGGTCCACGCTGAGTGCGCCACCGCCGTTGAGGATCAGTGGCAGCAGCATGGCCAGGAACAGCAACGGCAGCTTGAAGTTGCCGTAGCCCTGGTCCGTGATCGCATAGCCCTGCCAGAGTTCACCCAGGCCGTTCCATTGGTCGGGCCAGTGCACGGCGGCGATGGCAACGATGGTGAGTACCCAGAACACGTAGGCCACCGAGCGCGTGGCCAGGCCGAGCAGCAGCATCACTGCACCCACCAGTTCCAGCCACGTGGCCAGCTGCCAGTTCAGCGACGCGGGCAGTGTGGAGAACGGGAACGGGAAGCGGCCTTCCAAGTCGGCGAACCAGTTCTGGCCGCCCAGCTTCTCGCGGCCGGATTCAAAGAACTCCCAGGCCAGCAGGGTGCGCAGCGCCAACGGCGAGAGCCAGCGGCCGACGGCGTCCAGGCGGGGCGTATACACGGAAGAAGCGGTGCTGATCATGGTGGTGTCCTGCGGGCCAGTGGTCGATGGAAGCCATTCCAGGCGGCGCAGGTATCGGCAACGTGTGCCGTTGCCCGGGGTTTTGTCAGCGACTGTGGCCGCGGCCGGGGTTTCGTACAGTCAGATACAAAGACGATGCGCTGATGCGCATCGGGGCGTTGCGCGCCCGCGTGCGGGCAGCGATATCCACCCGAAAGCGCCCGGCCAGGACCGGCGCGCGAATGTATCCCACTGTAGAAACCCGCCTGCGCCCTACAGTCCGGTACAACTCCGCGCTGCGGAGAAACAGCGCCGATACACCGGCAGGCGGAAATGGCCACTCCCAACTCCGGAGTGCCCCCCATGATCCGTACCTGCTTGCTGGCCGCCGCTCTCGCCCTCGCCGCCGCCCCTGCCTTCGCTGCCCAGGCCGATACCGTTGCACCACCCACCGTCATCCTGGTGCACGGCGCCTTTGCCGATGGCTCCAGCTGGAGCAAGGTCATCAGCACCCTGCATGACTGGAAGCTGCCGACGGTGGCAGTACAGAATCCGCTCACCTCGTTGGCCGACGATGTTGCCGCCACCCGTCGCGCGATTGCCGCCGCGCCCGGCAAGGTGGTACTGGTCGGCCACAGCTGGGGTGGCACGGTCATCACCGAAGCAGGAAATGACCCGAAGGTGCAGGCGCTGGTGTACGTGGCCGCGTTCGCACCGGATGCAGGACAGTCTTCGGCGCAACAGGGCGAGGGTTTCCCAGTTGGCCCGGGCCTGGCCCGACTGCAGGAAAGGGATGGCTACCTGACGTTGCCGGCTGATGCCGTCGCCCAGGACTTCGCGCCGGACGTGATGAAAAAGTCGGCCGCACTGCTGTACAGCACGCAGGTCCCGTTGAAGGCCAGTGCGCTTGGCGAGCGGGTGAGCGTTGCGGCGTGGCGCAGCAAGCCGAGCTGGTACGTGCTCAGCCGCGATGACCGCATGTTGTCGCCGCAGCTGCAGGCCGCCACCGCCAAGCGCATCGGTGCACAGCTGCAATCGATCGGCAGCAGCCATGTGTCGCTGCTTTCGCATCCGGCGCAGGTGGCCGACAGCATCCTGGAAGCGGCGGGAGTGAAGCCGGCCGAATTGCCGCTGGCCGAGCAGGGGGGCTGAACGATGGCCGCCCTGCGTGTGTATGCGCTGCCGTTGCTGCTGAGCCTGCTGGGTGGGGCTGCGCTACTGATGGCCTGGCCCAGCCCGGAGGCCGACGCGCAGCCGGCACAGGCCGTTCCCGCCGCCGGGTTCGACGGTGGCGGGCCCTGGCACAACAGCCCACCGCTCACACTGAAGCAGTTGCGGGGGCAGGTGGTGCTGGTCGAGTTCTGGACCTACACCTGCAGCAACTGCCTCAACGTGGCGCCGTATGTTCACCGGTGGCATGCACGCTACGCGCCGCAGGGTCTGAGGGTGATCGGCGTGCATACGCCGGAGTTTGCCCATGAAGGGCTGCCCGGCAACGTGCGCAAGGCCATCGCACGGTTGGACATCACCTGGCCGGTGGTGCAGGACAACCAATACCGGATCTGGAACGCCTGGCGCAACCGCTTCTGGCCCGCACTGTACCTGCTCGACCGGCAGGGGCGGGTGGTCTACCGCCATTACGGCGAGGGCGAACACGCACGTACCGAAAGCGAGATCCAGCGCCTGCTGGCCAGCCCCTGAGCCGCGCTACCATGGCCGCGCAGCGCGGCCCTGACCTCCATCTTCATCGAGAACGCAATGAACCATGTACCGCACATCCTGGTCGTCGACGATGACAGCGAGATCCGCCAGATGCTGGCCGACTACCTCCAGCGCAACGGCCTGCGCGTGAGCCAGGCCGACGGTGGCCGGGCCATGCGGGCGCTGATGGATACCCATGCCGTGGATCTGGTGGTGCTGGACGTGATGATGCCGGGCGAGGACGGACTGAGCCTGTGCCGCAACCTGCGCGCCGGCAAGCATCGGGCGGTACCGGTGGTGCTGCTGACCGCGCGCGACGACGAGACCGACCGCATCATCGGCCTTGAAATGGGCGCCGACGACTACGTGACCAAGCCCTTTTCTTCGCGCGAGCTACTGGCACGCATCAATGCGGTGATCCGTCGCACGCAGATGCTGCCGCCGAACCTGCAGGTAAGCGAAGCCGGCCGCCAGTTGGCCTTCGGCGAGTGGCGCCTGGATACCACCGTCCGCCACCTGCTGGATGCACAGGGCACCGCGTATCCGCTCAGCGGCGCCGAGTTCCGCCTGTTGCGCGTGTTCCTCGATCACGCCAATCGGGTGCTCAGCCGCGACCAGCTGCTCAGCCTCACCCAGGGCCGTGATGCCGAACTGTTTGATCGCTCGATCGACCTGCCGGTCAGCCGCGTGCGCCAGCGCCTGGGTGATGACGCGCGCGAGCCGACCTACATCAAGACCGTGCGCAGCGAAGGGTATGTGTTCAGCCTGCCGGTGCAATTGCTGGGGCCGGACGAATGAACACCGCCGCACGTCGTCCACGCTGGCCGCGCACGCTGTCGGCGCGTCTGCTGCTGGTGCTGCTGGGCGGACTGGCCCTGGCCCACGCACTGTCCTTCGGCCTGCTGTTCTTCGAACGCTACCAGTCCACCCGCAGCATGATGCTGCGCAACCTCGACGAGGATGTGGCAGTGAGCGTCGCGCTGCTGGAAAATTTGCCTGCGGAGCAGCGTGAGGCCTGGGTGCCGCGGCTGGAGCGGCGCACCTACCGCTATCTGCTGCGCCCGGCCGCGGCCGGACCAGGGCTGCAGACCGATCGTGCACGCCAGGTCACGGCGATCATCGACGACAGCCTGCAGCACCGCTATCCGTTGCAGGCGCGCCAGGTGGCTCGCCTGCCGGAGCGGTTCGAGGTGGAACTGCGCCTGCACGACGGCACACCCTTGACCATTGAAGTCACCCCGTCGGGCCTGCCGCTGGCACGTTGGCTGCCCGCCGTGCTGCTGCTGCAGCTGGCGCTGCTGCTGGTGTGCGCGTGGCTGGCGGTGCGTCTGGCCCTGCGCCCGCTGCAGCAGTTGTCGCATGCGGTGGAGCATCTGCAGCCGGGCAAGGACGGGCCTGCATTGCCTGAAGATGGCCCTGCGGAAGTAGGCGGCGCAGCAGCCGCACTCAATGCCCTGCAGGCACGCATTCGTGGCCATGTCAGTGAACGCCTGCAGATCCTGGCCGCGATCTCGCATGACCTGCAGACCCCCATCACGCGCATGAAGCTTCGGGTGGAGACCCTGCCTGAAGACAGCACCCAGCAGCGCCTGCTGGCCGACCTCGATCACCTTGGGCAGCTGGTGCGTGAGGGCGTGGCCTATGCGCGCAGCAGCCACGTTGCCGCTGGCGCGCCGGTGTCGATGGACCTGGGCGCGTTCCTCGCCAGTGTGGTCGGCGACTACGAGGACATGGGCAAGCCGGTCACTGGCGGTGCGCCCGCTGGACTGGTCGTGCAGACCTGGCCGCAGCCGCTGCGCCGCGTGGTCGGCAATCTGGTCGACAACGCATTGCGCTACGCCGGCGCCGCCGAGATCGAGGCGGGCCGCGATACGGCCGGAAGGGTGTGGATCAGCATTTCCGACCGTGGCCCCGGCATTCCCGAGGACCAGCTGCAGGCAGTGCTGGCACCGTTCCACCGGCTGGAGAGCTCGCGCAACCGCGATACCGGAGGGACCGGTCTGGGACTGGCCATCGCGGTGCAGCTGGCGCAGTCGCTGGGTGGTTCGCTGAGGTTGCACAACCGCGAGGGTGGCGGGCTGCGGGCGGAACTGCAGCTGCCGGGCTGAGTTGCCCGGCCTTGTGTTCCAGCAAGGATGCTTCTGCTTCGGCCCTGGCGGTGAGCGCTTCACCGGTCATGAAACCCAGTGCATCCACGCAGTCGACAGCCGATGACCGGCATTTCACCCCGTCCATGCCACGCTGCGCGGAACCTGCCCAACCGGGACCGAGGCTGTTGAAGGCGAACACGCAATGACTGCGGCGCGGCAGCGCTCGATGTGGGTGGCGGGCCTGTCCACGGTGGTGGAGTGGTACGACTTCACCCTGTACCTGTACTTCGCCACGGTGCTGTCGCGGGTGTTCTTCGGCGGTGGCGAGCAGGCGTTGCTGGTGACCTTGGCTGGCTTCGCGGTGTCCTACCTGATGCGTCCGCTGGGCGCGCTGTGCTTCGGCCACCTGGGCGACCGCCTGGGCCGGCGCTGGATGCTGCTGGCTTCGATGGCGTTGATGGCAGCGGCGATGCTGGCCACTGCACTGCTGCCGACAGCGGCCACGGCCGGTACGACGGCCGGCGTGCTGCTGCTGATCCTGCGCTGCGTGATGGCGTTTTCGGTGGGCGGTGAGTACACCGGGGTGGTGGCGTACCTGTTGGAAAGCGCACCGGCGCGACGACGTGGCCTGGTGACCTCGCTGGCCTCGGCCGCCAGCGAAGTGGGCGCCCTGCTGGCGGTAGCGATCTCTGCACTTACCGTCGCGCTGCTGCCCACACCGCAGCTGGACAGCTGGGGCTGGCGGATTCCGTTCTTCGTTGGGGCTGCGCTCGCGCTGGTGATCCTGGTTGCGCGTTCGGGCATGCACGAGTCGCCGGAGTTCGAGCGCCAGCGGCGCGAGGGCAGCATCCCGGCCACGCCACTTCGGCACGTGCTGCGCCACCACCCGCTGGCGGTGGCGCGCACCTTTGCGATCTCCGCCTTGGGCTCGATCACCTACTACGTGGGCATCACCTATGTACCGGCGTTCCTGCACGCACGGGGGCATGATGAAGGCGATGCGCTGTGGTTGTCGACGATCGCGGCGGTGGCGGTCATTGCGATCACGCCGCTGTGCGGCGCGTTGTCCGACCGCTTCGGACGACGGCCGATGCTGTTGGGTTTGACCGTGCTGGCAGCGCTGCTGCCGCTGTCCCTGTTTGCGTGGATGGCGCAGGCGACCGCACTGGGCATCGCGCTGGCGGCGGTAGTGCTGGCCTGCGTGGCCGGTGGCATCAGCGCGGTTGCGGCGCCGGCCACGGCCGAGCAGTTCCCCGGCGAAGGCAGGGTCAGCGGGCTGGCACTGGGGGTAACCATGGCCACTGCATTCTTCGGTGGCGCAACGCCGTGGCTGGCGCAATGGTGGGTGGAGCGCAGCGGCTGGGCAGCGGCGCCGGGCGCGATGATCGCGTTGGTGGCGGTGCTGGTGCTGCCGGTGCTGTGGACCCTGCCCGAGACGGTCCCGGGCAGGGCCAGGCGCTAGCGGGTCAGACCTTCAGGGTCTGCTCGATGTCGGCCAGCACCGCGGCCGCATCCACGCCGATGGCAATCGACTGCACCACGTGGCCGTCCCACACGCTCGGGCCGAAGGCCAGGCCTTCCGGCTTGGGAATGGTCATGCCGCGGGCAACGCCGTCGGTGGCCACGCGCACGCTGGCGCGCTCGAACTGGAACAGCTCCGGGCGGGTCAGCGCGATGCAGGCGCAGCAGTCGTGCACGACCATGCCCTTGTGGCCGGCCTGCAGGTAGAAGTCGACGTAGTCCTGTGACAGTGCACGGACCAGCTCGGCGTCGGCACCGCCGATGGCGGCCAGCGTGTCCAGGCCGTCACGGTCCATTTCCACGCGGGTGGTGACGTCTAGGCCGATGGCGGTCACCGGCCAGCTGGCGGTGAACACCACGTCGGCCGCTTCGGCATCGCCCCAGATATTGGCCTCCGCAGCCGGGGTGATGTTGCCGTTGACGTGGAAGGCGCCACCCATGATCACCACGCCGCGTACCAGGCCGGCGATATCCGGCGCCTGCTGCAGGGCCAGCGCGAGGTTGGTCATGCGGCCGACCGCGACCAGGGTCACTTCGCCCGGATGGGCGCGGACCAGGTCGATGATCAGCTGGTGGGCGGGGCGGGTGTCGGCGGCCACGTCCAGTTCGGCCGGCACCGGGTAGTTGCCCAGTCCGTTGTGGCCATGGATGTGGACCGGCCAGGCTTCCGGGGTGGCTTCCGGCTGCAGCGGGCTACCGGCGCCGCGCGCGACCGGGGCGGCAAAGCCCCAGGCCTGCTTCAGGTACAGCGCGTTGTGCGTGGTTGAGTCCACCGAGGCATTGCCGAAGGTGGTGGTGACGCCGATCAGATCGATCTGGGCGTGCTTGTGCAGGTACAGCAGGGCCAAGGCGTCGTCGACGCCCGGGTCGGTATCGAAAATGACTTTCAGCATGTTCTTGTTCTTCTTCTTCCGTGTGGTGCGAGGGGCGCCGGCGGCCTGGAAGCAGGCCGGCGCGCCCCACATTGTCCCATCTTCATGACAGGCAGGGCCATTGCCGGGGCAGCAGGCCATAATGCCCCCAATCCGAGCACGGAGTCGCCGAATGCTGATCGCCGCCCTTCTGCTGGTCCTGCTGGTGCTGGGCCTGAACGCCGTGGCTACCGTGGTGATCGCCAAGCGTGATGGCCTGTCGACGGGCGGCCGGACGGTGCAGCTGCTGATGGTCTGGCTGCTTCCCCTGGTCGGGGCCATCGTGTGCCTGGCGGTGGCCACGGCCGACGGCTCCGGGATCCGGGGCGACAACAGTCCCGGCAGTGGCTACGATCATCCGGGCGGCCATTCCGGCGACAACTACAGCCATCACAGCCACAGCAGCTTCGACTGCAGCAGCGACGGTGGCAGCGGTGACGGCGGCAGCTGCGGCGATTGAGGTCCCTGCAGCGTCGAGCCATGCTCGACTGCCCTTCGCTCCAAAGCCGCGACGCCTGATCGAAAAGCAGTCGAGCATGGCTCGACGCTACAAGGTGCCGGGCACAGCCGGCCACCCCTGCCTGCCTCAGAACTTCCAGCGCAGGCTGGCCGACACGAAGCGCGGCTCGCCGTAGTTGTTGTAGTCCAGGTTCGCCCAGTAGCTCTTGTCCAGCGCGTTGCGCACGCTCAGCGTCGCCGTCCAGTTGTCGCTGATGCGGTAGTTGGCGTTGAACTGCACCAGCATGTAGGCCGGCTGGTTCACCGTGACCGTGCCGCCCAGCGGGTAGGCGATGTTGTTGCCCTGCACCTTGCTCTGCCACTGCAGGCCGCCGCCAACGCTCAGGCGTTCCAGCGTGCCGCGCAGCTGCAGTTGGGTGTTGAGCTGCAACAGATCCTTCGGCGGATTGGCGTACAGCAGGTCAGTGGCCGCGCGGGTGACCTTGACGTGGGTGTAGCCGGCATTGACCGTCCAGCCCGGCAGGATCTCGCCGTTGACGTCCATCTCCCAGCCGCGCGCCTTGGTGCCGTTGACGCCGATGTAGGCCGAGGTGCCATCGCTGAGCGAACCCTCCGGCACGCCCATGTCGCGCACCGCGTAGTTGTCCTGCTTGGCCTCGAACACCGCCGCATTGGCGGTCAGGCGGCCATCGAACCACTGCGTCTTGATGCCCGCTTCCAGGTTGGAGCCCTGTACCGGCGCCAGCAGGTTCTCGTTGCGGTCCTTGTAGTTCTGTGGATTGAAGATCTCGGTGTAGCTGGCATAGGCCGACACGTTCGGGGTGATCTCGTAGACCAGGCCCACGTACGGAGTGACTTCATCGCTCACCTTGTACGCACCGCTGGTGCCGGTATAGGCACCGGCAGCGTTGTACGAGCGGCTGAGCGTTTCCCACCGGCTCAGGCGTGCACCGGCGATCAGCGACAGCGGATCGGCCAGGTGCACGCGGGTAGCCAGATAGACGCCGCTCTGCGTGGTCTTCGCTACACGGCGTGCGCCGGTGCGGGTGTAGGTCACCTCGGAAATGTCGCCGTTCCAGGAGTACACGTTGGGAATGTAGTAGCAGCGCTCACGCCCGCAGGTGGCCCAGTCGCCCGGGAAGTTCAGCGCGACGGTGTTCGTGGTCCCTTCCAGATCCGACCACTGGGCGCCGACCGTGAGGTCGTGGTCGCGGCCGAACAGCGGGAAGCTGCCGGTCAGGTAAGCATCGACATTGCGGCGGGTGTCTTTCGAATCACCGGCGGCGGCACGCAGGTAGATGCCCGATCCGGTCACCGGGTCCGGGTTGCCGGTGCCGTACAGGCGCACGTTCTGCACGTTGCCGCGGGTGTAGGCCGTGTTGATCTTCAACAGCCAGTTGTCGCCGAAACGCTGTTCCAGGTTGGCGAAGGCGGTGTTGCTCTCGCGCTTCCAGTAGCTCCATTTCGGCGACAGGTTGGTCGAGCGCGGCAGGTGCGCGAAATTGCCCTGGCTGTCGAAGAACGGCACGGTGCCCCAGGTCGAGCCGGTCGGGTTGTTGTCCTGGGTCTGGTAGCCGAGGGTGAGCGTGGTGCTGTCGCTGACGTCGCCTTCCAGTACCGCCATGCCGGCCATCTTGTTCTCGTCGTAGCGGTCGTAGTACAGGCCACGATCGGTATAGGCGGCGACCACGCGGCTGCGGAAGCGGCCGTCATCGGTCAGCGGCGCAGTCACGTCCGCTTCCATGCGGCGATAGTCCCAGCTGCCCGCGCTGACCGCGAACGAGGCATCGAATTCCTCGCCCGGACGCTTGCGCAGCAGGTTGACCGTGGCCGACGGCACGCCAGCGCCACTGAGCAGGCCGTTGGCACCGCGGATCACTTCGATGCGGTCGTAGAAGGCGGTGTCGTATTCCTGGTTGGTGGACCCGCTGTAGGTGGGGATGCCGTCGACCTGGAAGTCGGTGATGGCGAAGCCGCGCGCGTAGTACAGCGGGCGCTGCGTGTCATAGAAGGACACGCTGACGCCGGTCACGTTGCGCATCACGTCATTGATGCTGAACAGCGATTCGTCCTGCAGGCGCTGCAGGCTGATCGCAGTGGCCGACTGCGGGGTTTCCTGCAGGGTGATCGGCAGGCGCGTGGTGCTGGCCGGCGGAGCGGACTGCTCGGCTCGCACGCTGACCCGGTCCAGGGTCTTGGCATCGGCTGAGCCGTCGGCGGCAGCAAACGCGCTGGGCGCCGCCAGCAGGGTCAACGACGAAAGCAGGGCAGCCGGCAGCAGCGCGCGGCGGGGCAGGCGGTTACGCAGGGTCAAGGACATGGTGGGCTCGATGCTTGGAAGCGGGGAAGGGTGGCGACAGTCGTCCAGTACCCGGGGCGGCGGCTTCGGGCACATCAGGTCCATCTGGGAGGGCGCGGTCACTGCGCAGGGCGCAAATGTAAATAATTCTTAACAACATTACAATTCGTATCAGTGCGCATGGGCGTCCAGGCGCCGGGCACGGCCGTCTGTAGAGCCGAGCCCATGCTCGGCTGCTTTTGGCTGGAGCCGAGCATGCGCTCGGCTCTACACCAGGGAGCCGCCCAAAAACGAACGGCCACCCGAAGGTGGCCGTCCGTCTGCATCGAAAGGAACGTGCGGGCTTACAGCGCCTGCAGTTCCTCATTGGCGTTGCGCTTTTCCTTGGCCTGCGCAGGCGCCGTGGCCGCAGCGGGCGATGCCGCGTTCGCATCCACCGGCACCTCCAGATACGGCAGGTGCAGGGTCTGGCTGGTCAGCGTGCGGATCTCGTTGACCAGCGCCGCACTGTCGTTGAGCTTGCGCCCATACGACGGCACGATCTCGCGCAGGCGGGTTTCCCAGCCGGCCTTCATCTGCTCCGGGAAGGCCTTGGCCATCAGGTCCAGCATGATCGGCGGCGAGGTCGACGCACCCGGCGACGCGCCGAGCAGGGCGGCAAGGGTGTGGTCCTTGTCGGTCACGATCTCGGTGCCGAACTGCAGCACCGCGCCCTTCAGCGGATCACGCTTGATGATCTGCACGCGCTGGCCGGCGGTGATCAACTTCCAGTCACCCGGCTTGGCATTGGGGAAGTACTTGACCAGCTCGGCCTGGCGGTCCGCATCGTTCAGGCGCGCCTGGCCCATCAGGTACTGCACCAGGTCCAGGTTGTCCTTGCCCACTTCCAGCATCGGGCCGACGTTGTTGTGGGTGACCGAGGAATACAGGTCCCACCACGAGCCGTGCTTGAGGAACTTGGTGCTGTACAGCGCGAACGGCCCGAACAGCACCACCGGCTTGCCGTCCAGCTTGCGCGCATCCAGGTGCGGCACCGACATCGGCGGCGAACCGGTCTCGGCCATGCCGTAGGCCTTCACGCCATGGCGCGAGGTCACGTCCTGGCCCTGGAAGGCGAGGAACTGGCCACCGACCGGGAAGCCGGCATAGTCCTTCGACTCCGGAATGCCCGACATCTGCAGCAGCTTGAGCGCGGCGCCACCGGCACCGATGAACACGAAGCGGGCGTGGGTGGTGGTCTCGGTGCCGGCCTTGAGATCCTTCACCGTCACGTTCCAGCTCTTGTCGGCGTTCTGCCGCAGCGCGGTCACTTCATGGTTCAGGTGCAGGCTGAAGTTCGGGCTGCGTTGCAGGCCGGCGGTCAGCTGGCGGGTGATCACGCCGAAATTGACGTCGGTGCCCAGCGGCATCCAGGTCGCGGCAACCTTCTGCTTCGGGTCACGGCCTTCCATCAGCAGCGGGGCCCACTGCTTGATCTGGGCCGGATCCTCGGAGTACTGCATGCCGTAGAACAGCGGATTCTTCACCAGGGCCTGCTGGCGCTTGTGCAGGTAGGCGATGTTGTCATCGCCCCAGACGAAGCTCATGTGCGGGGTCGGGTTGATGAAGTCGCTGGGCTGGCTCAGCCGGCCTTCCTTCACCTGGTGCGACCAGAACTGGCGCGAGACTTCGAACGACTCGGCGATGCCGACCGCGCGCTTGGTCTCGATGCTGCCATCGGGCAGCTCCGGGGTGTAGTTCAGTTCGGCGAAGGCCGAATGGCCGGTGCCGGCGTTGTTCCAGCCATCGGAGCTTTCACCGGCGACGCCATCGAGGCGTTCGTAGACCTGGATGTTCCAGTCCGGCTGCAGTTCCTGCAGGTAGGTGGCCAGGGTGATGCTCATGATGCCGGCGCCGACCAGCACAACGTCGACGGGCTTGTCGTTGCTGGCGGCGGGCACCGAGCGCTGGGTCAGCGGCCAGTACAGGAACAGCGCGGCGGCCAGCAACAGCAGCACGAGCAGGGCGAGAAGAGCCTTGCCAAATTTCTTCATGGGGGCGGGATCGTTTGGCGGAGGGGAAGGGGTCAGGATGCGCGTGGGGCAGGGAAAGGGCGTGAAGAAACAACGCCTTGCAGCATCCAAGTGCGATTCTAACCGGAACTGGTCCGTTTTTGATGCAACGCAGCATCCGGCGTTTCGCGCCATCCTCACCCGGTAGCACCGGGTGATACCGGCGAACGAAGCCTTGCCAGTGTCAGGCCATCCCTGGCGACAGCTTCACTCAGACCAGCTCAAGAATCTCGTCACCGGCCTCATCAATCTCGCCGGTCGGGCGCCAGCCCAGGCGCCGGTAGAAGCCATGCGAGCGCGAGCGTGGGTCGGCCGAACAGGCCAGGAACAGGCGTTGGTGGCCGGCATCGCGGGTCAGGCTGACCACGTCCTGCAGCAGCTGGCGACCGATGCCGCGGCCTTCATACTCGGGCAGCAGGGCCAGCACCAGCACCTCGCCGCTGTCGCGGTCGGCGAAGCAGTAGCCGGCCATGCGCTCGCCCTCCCAAGCGACGCGGCCGATCGAATCGCCCTGGGCGATGCCGGCCGCCCAGCTGTCCTCGGTGATGCCCAGCTCTGCCAACTGCGCGGCGCTGAAGGCGTTTTCGCGGGTGCGCCCGCGCAGGTCGATGCAGGCGGCGGCATCTTCGGGGCGCGCATCGCGCACGGCTATCGGCATACCGGACATCCTTGTAGTGATTGGCCCGCCAGTATCCGCATCACGCATGGACCCGGTGTGGAGGGTTGATGGAGATTGGATGGAGCAAAAAGGGGACGGAGGGGATCAAGTTGTCTTTGTCCGATGTGTCGCTTGGGCCTTATACGACTTAATCCCCTCCGTCCCCTTTTCAGCGCTTGCGCCGGATCAGCGCCGAGGAGGCATCCAGTACCGCGCGGGTGAGCAGGGCCATGGTCTGCACGTCACCCTTCCAGTGCTGCCAGTACAGCGGCACGTCTTCCCACGCGCGCTGGCGCACGTAGACCAGTCGCCCGGCGTCCAGATGCCGCTTGACCAAGGGCAGGGGGTTCATGGTCCAGCCCATGCCGCCCAGGTTGGCCTGCACGAAGGCGCGGGTGGACGGAATCCACCAGGTCGGCGCGGTGCTGGGCAGGTCGTCGCCCGCCATGCGCCGGGCGAAGCGCGACTGCATTTCGTCCTTGCGGTTGAATACCAGCACCGGGGCCTGCGCCAGCGCCTGCGCGGTTACGCCCTTGGCGAAATGGCGCTCGCGGAACTCGGGGGTACAGGTCGCCGCGTAGCGGATGCTGCCCAGCGCGTGGATCTGGCAGCCCTGCACCGGCTCATCCAGGGTGGTCACCGCGCCCAGCACCGTGCCCTGGCGCAGCAGTTCGACGGTGTGGTCCTGGTCTTCCACGCGCAGGTCCAGGGTGGTGCCGGTGCTCTGCGCGAACTGCGAGGCGGCCTGCGGGAACCAGGTCTCCAGGCTGTCGTGGTTCACCGCCACCGGGATGCTTGCCTGGGGCAGGTCCTCGTCGGCCAGGCCCATACGGTGCAGGGCATCGTGTTCGAGCAGGGCGGTCTGTTCAGCCAGCTGCACCAGCACTTGGCCCTCGGCGGTGGCGGTGGCTGGAGTGCCGCGCTTGACCAGCAGGCGGCCGACCCGGTCCTCCAGTGCCTTGACCCGCTGCGAGATGGCCGAGGGCGTGACATTCAGCGACTGCGCGGCGCGGTCGAAGCTGCCTTCGCGGATCACCGCGGCCAGGGCGCGCAGCTGGGCATGATCGATACGCATCGAATTAAGCTCCGCTAATGTTGGTTTAGGAAGTTTAGCTCGTCTTTTTCATGTTGCGGCGCGACAATGGCGCCCGTTCCGGTGCTGTCCGCCTTCGCGAGGCACCGTCCCCCCAAGCAAGTTAAGGCAGTGAATCCCATGTTCTCGGTCATCTCCGCCAGCGCCGGCCTCGGTGCCTGGTTCTCTGGTGCAGCTACCGGCATCGGCCTGTTCGCCGTGGTCGGCGCCCAGAGCGCCTTCATCCTGCGCCAGGGCATCCTGCGCAAGCACATCGTGCCGGTGGTCGCCACCTGCGCGGCCATCGATGCCATCTTCATCTTCGCCAGCGTGGCCGGCCTGCGCACGCTCACCTCGGCGCTGCCGTGGCTGACCAGCGCCGTGCTGTGGACCGGTGTCGCGTTCCTGGCCTGGTATGCGATGAAGTCGGCACGACGTGCAATCGCCGGGGGCGGTGGCATGGGCGAGGCCGACAGCGACGACGGCAGCCGCCGCGCGGTGCTGATGGCCGCGGTCGGCTTCTCGCTGATCAACCCGCACTTCTGGCTGGACATGATGGTGATCGGTTCGATCGCCGAGAACTTCGGCAACGCCCGCATGGCCTTCGCTGCCGGTGTGGTCACCGCCAGTTGCCTGTGGCTGACCGCGCAGGGCCTGGGCGCGCGCCTGCTGGCGCCGCTGTTCACCAAGCCCAGCACCTGGCGCGTGCTCGACGGCACCATCGCGGTGATCCTCAGCATCCTGGCCCTCACGTTGGCGGTGCGCGGGGTCCACTGACCCGGCGCACGCCCCCCGAACCCACGTCCTGACTCTCTCTCCAAGGTAGTGGTAACGACGGCACCGGCAACGGTGCCTTCGTTTTTTCTGCCGATGTGGCGCGGCAAACGGTCACGTGCCTAGAATCGTGCATCCGGACAGGGTGTCCGGTTTTCCATGGGGGAAGGATGCGCAGGATTGTGCTGGCTGTACTGCTGGGAGCGGTTGTGGGCGGAGCATCGGCGGCGACGCTGGACCTGGATCGCTATCTGCGGCAGGAGTCGTTTACCGACATCAAGATTTCACCGGGGGGCGAGTACATCGCCGCGACGGTTCCGCTGGAGGCCGGGACCGCATTGGCGATCTACCGCATTGCCGACATGAAGATGGTGGGCAGCTTCCGCCCGCCCCGCAACGATCACGCCCACACCTTCGACTGGGTCAGCAACGAGCGGCTTCTGGTCGGCATGGCACAGAAGTTCGGGGTGCTGGAGCGGCCGACGCCGACTGGCGAATTGTTCGGCATCAATGCCAATGGCAAGGGCGGCGAGCTGCTGGTGGGTTACCGGGTTGCCGACCAGAGCCTGGGTACCAACATCAAGGTCAAGCCGGCGGGCCTGGTGGCCGCGTACCTCAGTGATGAACTCAAGGACGACGACCGCAACGCACTGGTGACGGTAATCCCGCTGGTCGGCAGTTCGCATGCACAGGTCGAGCGCATGGACGTGATCACCGGTCGCCGCAATGCGGTGGCACGGGCTCCCATTCCCGATGCGGACTTCACGACCGATGAGCAGGGCGAGGTGCGGTTCGCGCGCGCTGTCGTTACCGACGGCACGCAGAAGCTCTATTACCGCACGGGCAGCAACAGCGACTGGATCCTGCTCAACGATGAATCCCTGAGCAAGCGCATCGAGCTGCCGCTCGGCTTTTCGGCCGATGGTCGCCTGGCGTACCTGCAGGTCGAGCAGGTAGACGGGCCTGACGCCATTGTGAGCTGGGATCCGCACAGCAATGAGCGACGCACCTTGCTGCGCGATGGGACGGCCGACCCTGCACGCATCATCCGGCGCCCCGGCAGCCGCGTACCGGTCGGGGCGCTGTTCCTTGGCAGTGCACCGCGAACGGCATTCTTCGATGATGCCTCGGACGAAGCCCGCCTTTACCGCAGCCTCGAAGCGGGCCTGGGCGGAGCGGTCTACATCACCTCCAGCACGCGCGATGGCAGGACGGTGCTGGTGGAAACCTGGTCAGGCAGCAACCCAGGCGATTTCTATCTCTATGACACGGTGGCCAAGAGTGCTCGGCACCTGATCAGCCGCAGCGACTGGATCGACCCTGCGCTGGCCGCGCAGGTGCGTCCGATCAGCCTGAAGGCGCGTGACGGGCGTCCGCTGCATGGTTTCCTTACCGTCCCGCATGGCCACGAGGCCGGTGCGCTGCCGATGGTAGTGGTGCCACACGGAGGCCCGATCGGCGTTGCCGACGATGGCACCTACGACACCGAGGCACAGATGCTGGCGGCGGCAGGCTATGCGGTGTTGCAGGTGAATTTCCGCGGATCTTCCGGCTATGGCCGGGCCCACATGCAGGCTGCGCGCAAGCAATGGGGGCTGTCGATGCAGGATGACGTCACCGATGCCACGCGGTGGGCGATCGACCAGGGCGTGGCCGACAAGAACCGCATCTGCATCTACGGGGCCAGTTACGGTGCCTATGCGGCGATGATGGGAGCAGTGCGCGAACCAGGCCTCTACCAGTGCGCGGCCGGCTACGTCGGCATCTACGATCTGCCGTTGATGTACGCCCGCGGAGATATCCAGAGTGATGAGTCAGGCCTGGCCTACCTGCGCAACTGGCTGGGATCGCCCAAGGATCTGGCAGAGCGTTCCCCGGTGAATCTGGCTGCGCAGGTACGGGTGCCGGTATTCCTGGCCGCAGGTGGCCAGGACCAGCGTGCGCCGATCGTGCACAGCGAACGCATGGAAGCGGCATTGAAGAAGGCGGGTTCGCCGGTGGAAACCCTGTACGTCAGGAACGAAGGGCATGGCTTCTATTCGCCTGCCAACCAACGCACGTACTACAGCAGGTTGCTGGCCTTCCTCTCGCGCAGCCTGGGGGGACAGGTGGCCGCGCAGGCCGCGCCTGCGGAAAAGAGCAGCGCGCCCTGAGCACGCCGGGAGCGGCGGATGATCGATCCGCCGCCCCGGATTTCGCCTGCACCGGGCTTACTTGACCCCGTGCATCATCTTCTTCAGCAGCGGCGCGGCAATGAAGGCGGCCAGCGCACAGCCCAAGCCGATCCACATCAGCAGCCAGAACAGGTGCGCATAGGCGCCGGCGGCGGCCACCATGTCCAGCGATTCGCCTTCCGGCACCTCGATCGCGGCCAGCTTGCCGAACAGCGCGGCCAGCGTCTCCGAGAAGGCGGTGGCGAGGAACCAGGTGCCCATCATCAGGCTCATCACCCGCGGCACGGCCAACTGGGTGACCGCCGACAGGCCGACCGGCGACAGGCACATCTCGCCACTGGCCAGCAGGAAGTAGGCCAGCACCAGCCACCACACACTGGCCATCTCGCCGGTAGCGCCGACCTGCTGTGCGGCCAGTGCCAGCGGCACGAACGACAGCGCGCCAATCACCAGACCCCAGGCCGATTTGACCGGCTTGCCCGGTTCCCAGCCGCGGCGGTCCATCCACGTCCACAGTGCGGCGAAGGCCGGTGCCAGCAGCACCAGGAACAGGCCACCCAGGTAGGTCAGCGAGCCTGCGGTCTGCGGGATCACCAGGCAGTCGCGCACCAGCAGCACCAGCATCAGCACGACGATGGCGGCGAAGAACGTGCGCGGCGCAGCCGAGCCCGGGCGCCGTTCCGACAGGCGCGCGCTGACCACGAAGCCGAGCGGTGCCAGCAGCAGCGAGAGAATCGACCACGGCAGCGGCGTGCCGCCGGTGATCACCAGCGAGGGCACGATGTCCTTGGTCAGCAGGCGGTCGGTGAAGGTCACCCACGAGCCGTAGGACTGCTCGTACATCGTGAAGAACACCAGCGCCATGAAGATCAGCACCATCAGCGCGATCATCTGCTGACGCTGCACCGGCGTGCATTTCGTGCCGGTGAACCAGGCGAACCAGACCAGCACGCCGCCCAGCACCACCAGCATCAGCATCAGCGCCAGGCTGATTTCACCGCCCAGCGCGAACGCGCCATTGCCGGCGGCCCACATCAGCCAGGCGACCGGCAGCACACCGAGCACCGCGCACAGGTAGATCAGCCATTCGCGCGGCAGGCCCAGCACCTTCTGTTTCAGCGCTGCCGGCTGCGGCGGTTCGGCGTGGCCCTGCAGGTATTTCTGGCCCCACAGGAACATCGCCAGGCCGGCCAGCATGCCGATGCCGGCCGCACCAAAACCGTACTTCCAGCCATAGGCCTCGCCGAGGAAGCCGCAGACCAGCGAAGAGAACAATGCACCGAGGTTGATGCCTGCGTAGAACAGGGAGAAGCCCGAGTCGCGGCGCGGGTCGTCCTTGGCGTACAGCTTGCCGACGATGGTGGAGATGTTCGGCTTCAGGAAGCCGACACCCATGATGATCAGCGCCAGCGACAGGTAGGTCACCGCCAGCGCCGAGGTGTCGCGCACCACTTCGCCGTTGAGCCGGTATGCCGCGTGGCCCTCGAAGGCCATGCCGAGGTGGCCGAGCACCAGCAGGATGCCGCCGAACAGCACTGCCCGGCGCATGCCCAGCCAGCGGTCGGCCAGCATGCCGCCGAACACCGGGATGCAGTACACCAGGCCACCGTAGGCACCGAGCAGGTCCAGGCCGGCCTTGTCGCCGAACAGGTGGTACTTGGTCAGGTACAGCAGCAACAGCGCCTTCATGCCGTAGAAGGAGAAGCGCTCCCACATTTCGGTGAAGAAGCAGACGTAGACGCCCTTGGGGTGGCCCAGGAAGTCGTCGGAAGCGATAGCGGTGGAATTCATCGCGGAATTATAGGCCTGTAGCCTGATCCGCTTTCAGTAGATCCACGCCATGCGTGGATTGCCGGACTGGCCTGGGTGATCACAGGTATCGCAACCACGGCAGATCGCGCCTTCGCGCTTTGAACCGCGCGAACGCCCGCGTCGGCGGGTACAGCACCACCGCCAGCGCACAGGCCACCAGCAGCAGGCCGCTGACCGAATCCAGGGCATACAGCTCGCCATGGGTCGGCCCCCAGGCCGCCAACGCGGCCAGGTACAGCCCCTTCAGTACGTACAGGTGCAGCAGGTAGAAGAACATCGGCGCAGCGCCGATATCGGCCAGCGGCTGCAGTGCCCGCGCCAGCGGCGGCCATTCGTACAGCCGCAGCAGCAACACTCCCACGCTCAGGGTCAGCAGCAGGAACTGCAAGGACGGCGGGTACTTGGTGACGTTGAAGATGCTCAGCCAGGTACGCAGCGTAGTGGCCTGGTACTGCCAGGGCGCATCGCCGTATTCGTTGGCGAACCGCAGCAATGCGAAAAGGGCCAGCGCGCTGACGCCTGCCCACAGCAGCCAGCGCTGGCGCTGCTCCGGCGCGCGCGCGCGGCCGAACCAGGGCCCCATCAGATAACCCAGCGCAATCACCCCGATCCACGGCAGTACCGGGTAGGAGGTTCGCAGGCGCAGCGTGCCAGCCTCGATCCAGTCGCGCTGGTGCAGCACTTTCCACAGCACCGCCAGCAGGCCATTGCCTTGCACCCGAAGGCCGTCGAACAGGTTGTGCCCGGCCACCACCGCGATTGCCAGCATCAGCAGGGCCGGGCGTGGCAGCCACAGCAGCCCCGCCAGCGCGATCATGCTCAGGCCGATGGCCCAGATCACCTGCAGGTACAGCGTGTCCGGCGGCAGCTGGAAGGTCCAGGCGAAATTCACCAGGGTCAGTTCCAGCACGACCAGGAACAGCCCTCGCTTGAGCAGGAAGGCGGCCGTGGCCCGGCGCGGGTCCGCCTGGCGCTGGCCGTACAGCCAGGCCGAAAGACCGGTCAACAGGACGAACACGGGTGCGCACAGGTGGGCCAGCACACGGCAGGCGAACAGCGCAGGGGAGACCGTGGCTGCGTCCATCGGGTCGCTCACCTGGTGCTGCAGGAAGAAGGTCTCGCGCACGTGGTCCAGCAGCATCAACAGCATCACGGTACCGCGCAACTGGTCGATGGAGGCCAGGCGGGGGGAGGGGGAAGGGGGCATGCGATGCAGTAACAGCAAGGTATCATTAAGATATAACATATCATTTGCAGTGTGCCCAGCCGGACTTTGCCGGGTCGGTCGATTGCCGGTCCACGTACCGGCCCATTGCGCCGCAGCACACGCCCCCATCCTTTGGCACGCTGGACTTGATGTGCCCTGAACGCTAGCGTGACAGGGATTTTTGCCAGCAGGGGCTTCCATGAACCACGACGCTGCGCCCAAGCAGCTCACCTTCCGCGCTGTGGCCCTGGCCATCGTGCTGGCGGTGGTGCTGTCGGCCGCAAACGCCTACCTCGGTCTGTTCGCAGGCCTGACCATCGCCACCGCCATTCCCGCCGCGGTGATTTCCATGGGCGTGCTGCGCCTGCTGGGCGGTGGCTCCATCCTTGAAAACAACATCGTGCAGACCGGCGCTTCGGCCGGTTCGTCGATCGCCGCCGGTGTGATCTTCACCATCCCGGCGCTGGTGATCATGGGCTACTGGCCGGACTTCAAGTACTGGTGGGTGCTGGGCATCGCCGGCCTGGGCGGCCTGCTGGGCGTGTTGTTCTCGGTGCCGCTGCGTCGTTCGATGATCGTCGAAGACCCGCTTCCGTTCCCGGAAGGCAAGGCTGCGGCCGAAGTGCTCAAGGCCGGTGAGAATCCGGGCCCGGGCCTGAAGATCCTCGGCCTGTCGGCGGTGATCGGTGCCTTCGTCAAGCTGGCCGCGGAAAGCGGCATGCGCCTGATCCCGGACGCCTGGGCCACCTCGGCCTACGTCGGCAGCTCCAAGGTCACCGCCTTCATCGGTACCAACCTGTCGCCGGCACTGCTGGGCGTGGGCTACATCGTCGGCCTCAACGTCGGCATCGTGGTGGTGTCCGGTTCGATCCTGACCTGGCACATCGCCATTCCGATCTACCAGGCGTTCTTCATGAACACCGATCCGGCACTGGCCGCGTCGGTTGCCGCAGCTTCGTCCACCGAGGCGGCGTTCGCCATCTGGGGCGCGAAGATGCGCTACCTGGGTGTCGGCGCGATGCTGATCGGTGGCATCTGGACCCTGATCTCGCTGCGCAAGTCGCTGCTCAACGGCGTCAAGAGTGGCTTTGCCGCCGCCCGCAAGAGCGGTGGCCCGGTGCTGGCGCATACCGAGCGCGATCTGCCGATGAAGTGGATGCTGGTTGCCCTGGTGGCGTTCGTGCTGCCGCTGCTGGCCCTGTACCAGGCCATCGTCGGCCAGTGGCACGTGTCGATCCCGATGACCCTCATCATGATCGTCGCCGGCTTCCTGTTCGTCTCGGTCTCCGCCTACCTGGCCGGCCTGATCGGTTCGTCCAACAACCCGGTCTCGGGCATCACCATCTCCACCATCCTGTTCGCCTCGGCCGTGCTGGTCGTGCTGCTGGGTGCTGACGGCCTCAAGCCGGTCGGTGCCGGCGGGGCGCCGCTGGGCGCGGTGGCCGCGATCATGATCGGTGCGGTGGTGTGCTGTGCCGCCGCCGTCGGTGGTGACAACCTGCAGGACCTCAAGGCCGGCTACATCGTCGGTGCCACCCCGTGGAAGCAGCAGCTGATGCTGGGCATCGGCGCGTTCTCGTGCGCGCTGATCATGGCCCCGGTACTGAACCTGCTGGCCACTGCCTACGGCATCGGCGTGAAGTCCGAGCTGCACCCGAACGCGCTGGCTGCGCCGCAGGCCAACCTGATGGCCTCGGTGGCCAAGGGCCTGTTTGGTGGTGAACTGCCGTGGACCTTCATCGGCATCGGTGCTGTGGTCGGCGCTGCCATCATCGCCTTCGACAGCTGGCTGAAGTCCCGCAATGCGCGCTTCCGCGTGCCGGTGCTGGCCGCCGCCATCGGCATCTACCTGCCGCTGGAACTGATGGTGCCGATCTTCCTCGGCGGCCTGATCGCCCATCTGGTCGAGCGCTTCCACAAGGTGCGCGCCGATGACGAAGAAGGCCGCGACCGCGTGCACAAGCCGGGCGTGCTGTTTGCCGCCGGCCTGATCACAGGCGAAGCGCTGATGGGCATCGCCATCGCGATTCCGATCGTGGTCAGCAGCCGCGCCGATGTGCTGGCCGTGCCGTTCCAGCTGCCGGGCGCACAGTGGATCGGCCTGGCCGTGCTGTTCCTGGTCGGCTGGCTGATCTACCGCACCGGGAAGTATGCCAAGGCGTAAGGGACGGGTAGTGCCGGCCGCTGGCCGGCAATCCGGAATCCCGTGATACCCCTGGTTACCGGCCAGCGGCCGGCAGTACCGCAAACCCCGCTTCGGCGGGGTTTGCTGTTTATGGCGATTGCCCGCCTGCAGCCATGACCGATGGCCTTGGCAGCCCCGGCCATGCGGGCCTACCATCGGCTTTTTGCCGTCCTGCGGAGACCCCGATGAAACTGCGTCATGCCCTGCTGCCACTGAGCCTGCTGGCCGCCCTGCCCAGTGTTGCCGCTGCCCGTGGCCTGGAAGTCCGCGACATGGTGGCGATGGACCGCGTTTCCGCGCCGGTGCTGACCGCAGACGCTGGCACCGTGGTGTTCGCCAAGCGCAGCGTGGACGCCAACCTGAAGGCCTCCACCGCGCTGTTCGCGCGCAACCTGCGCACCCGCGACGCAGCGCCGCCGAAGCAGATCACCCCGGCCGGCTGGAACGTCAATTCCGCCTCGCTGTCGGCCGATGGCCAGACGGTGTATTTCCTGAGCGCCAAAAACGGCAGCCAGCAGCTGTACGCGCAGCCTATCAACGGTGGTACTCCGCGCCAGCTGACCGACTTCCCGGTCGACGTGGACAGCTACCACGTGTCGCCGCAGGACGACCGCGTGTTGTTCAGCGCCGGCGTGTTCCAGGCCTGCGCCTCGGACCTGGCCTGCACCGAGAAGAAGCTGAAGGAAAAGAAGGACGCCAAGGCCAGCGGCCAGGTATGGGATTCGCTGTTCGTGCGCCACTGGGACACCTGGAACGACGGCCGCCGCAACACCCTGTTCGTCGCTCCGCTGCCCGCGGCCAAAGCCGGTGCAGTCAAGGGCGCCTCGGCACTGAGCGCGACCATCGATGGTGATGCGCCGTCCAAGCCGTTCGGCGGCAATGATGACTTCGCGTGGTCGCCGGATGGCGCCAGCGTAGTGGCCAGCATCCGTGTGGCCGGCAAGCAGGAACCGTGGTCGACCAACTTCGATCTGTACCGCTTCGACGCCGCGGGCAAGCAGGCGCCGGTCAACCTGACCGCCTCCAACCCGGCCTGGGATGCCGGCCCGGTGTTCAGCGCCGACGGCAAGACGCTGTTCTATCGTGCGATGAAGCGCCCGGGCTTCGAGGCCGACCGCTTCGGCCTGATGGCGATGGACCTGGCCAGCGGCAAGACCCGCGAGATCGCGCCGCAGTGGGATCGTTCGGCCGGTGGCATCACCCTGTCGGCCGACGGCACCAGCATCTACACCACCGCCGATGACCTCGGCGAGCACCCGCTGTTCCAGATCGACGTGGCCAGCGGCAAGGCGACCAAGCTGATCGGCGATGGCAGCGTGACCTCGGTCGACGTGGCCGGCAACAGCGTGGCGATCACCCGCAACAGCCTGAAGAGCAACGACCAGGTGCTGGTCGGCCTGCTGCCGGCTGCCGGCCAGCCGATCGGCGAACTGCGCGCGCTGACCCCGGCTGCTGGCGACGTACTCAAGGACGTGTCCTTCGGCGACTACGAACAGTTCGAGTTCAAGGGCTGGAACAACGACACCGTGCATGGCTACGTGGTCAAGCCGCACAACTACCAGGAAGGCAAGTCGTACCCTGTCGCGTTCCTGATCCATGGCGGCCCGCAGGGCAGCTTCGGCAATGGCTGGAGCTACCGCTGGAACCCGCAGACCTATGCGGGCCAGGGCTACGCGGTGGTGATGATCGACTTCCACGGCTCCACCGGCTACGGCCAGGCGTTCACCGATGCGATCAGCCAGCACTGGGGCGACCGCCCGCTGGAAGACCTGCAGAAGGGCTGGGATGCGGCGCTGAAGAAGTATTCCTTCCTCAACGGTGACAAGGCCTGTGCGCTGGGCGCCAGCTACGGCGGCTTCATGGTCAACTGGATCGCAGGCAACTGGAACAGCCCGTTCAAGTGCCTGGTCAACCACGACGGCGTGTTCGACCAGCGCATGATGGGCTACGCCACCGAAGAACTGTGGTTCACCGAGTGGGAGCAGGGTGGCACGCCGTACCAGAAGGCGGCGAACTACGAGAAGTTCAACCCGGTCAACCACGTCGCCGACTGGAAGAAGCCGATCCTGGTCATCCATGGCCAGCAGGACTTCCGCATTCCGGTCGAGCAGGGCCTGGCCGCGTTCACCGCCGCCCAGCGCCAGGGCATCGAATCGAAGTTCCTGTACTTCCCGGATGAAAACCACTGGGTGCTCAAGCCGAACAACAGCATCCTGTGGCATGACA